>CAYOBS010000011.1:0-23682 GCA_964402305.1 uncultured Planctomycetaceae bacterium
GCCAGCAGGCGGACGCCGTTTGTCACGCCGAACAGGGCCGCGTCGGTCTTCTGCTGGAAGTACGACGAGTAGACCTGGTGCGCCGCCGGCAGGCGTATGAGCGGCCAGTTCGGGAAGATCCTCGCGTAGAGTTTGCCCATGTCGATGGTGAAGTCGCCGTTGTTGCACGCGGCCTCGCTCAGCAGCGTCCCGCCCTGCTGGACGTATTGGCGGAGCTTCTCGGCGCGGCGGCTGTCGAGGTCCACCGGCCCGAACCCGGAGATGTACAGCACGGGCGCCTCGTGCCAGTGCTCGATCGGGCTGTCGAGCGTGACGATCTGCCAACTCATGTTCCGCTCGAACTGCCTGCCCATCCATTGAGCCAGATTGGCCGCGTCGCGCGGGCGCGTGTTCCACCGGCCTGGATACTGGAGCTTGTTGACCAGCACGGGGCTTTGTCCGCGTATGAGGAACATCAGGGCGAAGGCTGTCTCGGCCACGCGGTCGCCGTAGCCGAAGCTGCCGTCGGAGTTCTGGCCTTGCAGCAGGGCCGCGGCGCCCTCGGCGAACCAGTCGTGCTCGCCGAGGTACTTGTGCCCGCTGGCCAGCCCCACGCGTGCCACGCAGTACAGCCAATAGTGATACCATTCGACGCCCTTGGCGGGGTTGTCCCTGGCGTCGAAGCGCCGGCCCAGCCAGTCAAGCGCCTTGACCACCGCCGGGCTGTCGCCGGCAGCGTCGCAGCGGATGAACTCCTCGCCGTGCAGGCTGTCGAAGCAGACGTACAGGCTGGCAAGCCCAGCCGCGGTCATCGAACCGTAGGAGCGGCCCCTTGAGCCCCCAGACGGCGCCCGGAGCATGCGGTCATTGGTGAGGTATCCCCATCCGCCGTCGGGCTGCTGGTTATTCAGCCAGTGGCGCTCGACAAGCCGCAGGTACGCCGGCGGCGCCTCCAGGCCGCGCTGGATTGCGGCCGAGACGCCAAGCAATGCCATCTGGCTGTTGGAGTTGTCCCACACCTGGCTCGCCTGGCCGTCGGCGGAGGTGTAGGTGTAGGCCCCTTGGTCGCTGGCGGCCCGGATGAGCCACTGGGCGTCCTTTTGCAGCAGGGGCAGGCTGTTGGGGTCGCCCAGCAGTCCCCAGGCGCTGGCGCGAAGGGCAACCGCGTAGGTGCCGGTGAGTTTGGCCTTGGCCAGCCAGTCGAGGCCGCGGGCCAGGGGCGGGCACTTGGCGGGGTCGGTCCGCGCCCACAAAAGGGCCTGGACGAGCAGCGCAGTCTTGCCGCCGTAGCGGCAGTTGTTGGGGTCGATCTCGCCGGCGCTGTTGCCGTCTTTTCGGATCTGCGCGATGAGGAACCGCCTGGCCGAGTCTATCGCCCGCTGCACATCCGCGCCCGACGGCGCCGCCGGGGCCGGGCCGGCAAGGGAGACTTGGCCGGCAAGCAGTATCGCTACTGCCGCCGCCAGCACGGGCAGGACATTGTGACTACGACACATTCGGGACATGGGCGCGTCGGGTACGGGCAAGATGCCCGTGCTACGCGGGACACCCGTGGCAATCCGCAATTGTTCTTTCACTCGGCTTTCCAGAGCATCATGAATCTCGGGGTCTGGAGCTGGTCGATGAGCTTGGTGTCGATCTTGAACGACGCGTCGCTCTTGCCATCCATCATCGTCTCCATGAATGTCTTTCGCCGGGCATATCGCACCACTTTGGGCTTGCCCAGCGAAGCCAGTTGGGCTGCCCGGTCAATGGCGGCATCCTCGTAGCCGATCTGGTCGATCAGGCCGAGCTGCTTGGCCTTGGAGGCCAGGTAAATCTTGCCGTTGAACGGCTCGGTGTTCTCGTGCTGTATGAACTTTCCGCTCTTGTCAAGTATGCGCACCGTTTCGGAGCGGGTCTTGAGTCTGGTTCCGCGCCCGGTCTTGACGACGTCCTCGAAGCGGTCCTGCATCTCATCCAGCACTTCCTGGAGGTGCTGGAGCTGGTAGTCTTGCGGCATGGTCGTGGGGCTCATCTCGTCCTTCCACGCCTGGGCGTGCGTGGACTTGATCGTGAGCGCTTCGGCGCCGATCATGTTCAGCGTGCCCTTCAGGACGAACCACCCGGCTATCACGCCTATGCTGCCGGTGATGGTCGTCTCCTCGGCGAAGATCTCATCGGCCGGGGCGGAGATGTAATAGCCCCCGCTGGCAGCCACCGAACCCATGGACACCACCACCGTTTTGCCGGCGGCCTTGATCTCCTTGACCATCTCGCATATCTGGTCCGATGAAGTTACCCCGCCGCCCGGGCTGTCGACCCGAAGCACCACGGCCTTGACGTCGGAGTCGTCGACCACCGAGTGGTAGAACTGCTGGAACTGGGCCGTGGCCGCCCCGTCGATCAAGCCGACGACCCTGTACACGGCCACCGTCTGGCCCTTGTGCCCGGACCGGATGGTTTGCGTCGCCAACCCGCCTTGGGCGTCCAGGCCGCCGAACTGGGTTCCCACGGCCGCAAGCAGCACCAGGTTCAACAGGATGGACCCGCCCAGGATCAGCACCAGGAACAACCAGAATATGATCCTCCACCCGCTTGACCGCCTGGCCGGGCGTGGCTGGCAGCATGGCTGGGCCGGCGGGTAACCCGCGCCTGGGGCGGCGCCCCACGGGCCGTATTGTGGCGGCTGGGGCGGCTGGGGCGGCCCCCACTGGCCGGCAGGGCCTTGGGCGTTCGGCGAAGGCGCCGGATGGAGCGTGGGGGGCTGGTCTTGATAAGCTTGCCCGTCGGACATGGCATATCTCCCATTTTTCAGGCAGCCAAACCTCCAGGCTGCGACAAACGCATCGTACTATCCGCCCACAAGAGCGGATATCTCAGTTTTCAATACTGACAGTGTACCTTCTCGGACGGGGGGTGTCTCGCCTTGTGCGAGGTTTTTTCCTGGCCGGGGCTCATGGGTCCCATACGTCCCATAGGTCCTATAAGTCCTATGCGACTCATAAGACTCATAGTTCCTTCTCTCTCCTTTCTACTTTCTCCCGCTCTGTGTGCGACCTGTTTTGCCGGCAGGAAAAACAAGTCGCACACGTGCGACACTTCCTCCGGCGGGGGCTGTTGCAAGTATATGCCCGGCCTTGCCGGCGGGCTGCTTGTCGCGAGGTAGAGTATGGTCCGTGCAAATCGCGGTTTCCCGGCCCCGGCCAGGGTGATTGCCCTTGTGCTGGCGGGCGGGGCGGCGTCCGCCTTGGGCCAGACGCAGGCGCCGGCAGGGGCGGGCGACTGGCCATGCTGGGGCGGCAAGCCCGGCCGGAACATGGTGACGCTGGGGCGCAACCTGCCTCTGGGCTTTGACGCCGGCGAGAACCGCGAGGGCAGGATTCCGCGCAGCCGGTCCGCCAACGTCAAGTGGCAGGCCGCGCTGGGCAAGGGCAGCTACGGCACGCCGGTCGTCGCCGGCGGGCGGGTTTACGTGGGGACCAACAACGAGCGTCCGAGGGACCCCAAGTTCAAGGGCGACGCCGGGGTGCTGATGTGCTTCAGGGAGTCCGACGGCGAATTCCTCTGGCAACTCGTCACGCCCAAGTGCAAGTCTCAGGGAAAATGGAACCCAGACTACGCCAAGTTGGGCATAATGTCCGCGCCGGTGGTCGACGGCGACCGCCTGTACCTGGTGACCAACCGTTGCGACGTTCTCTGTCTCGACGCCACCGGCCTGGCCAACGGCAACGACGGGCGCACCGACGAGGGCCAACTGCTGGCCAGGCCGAAGGTCGAGAAGATATGGGAGGACCCCGACAAGGGGATGATGATCGAGCGCCAGCCCGGCGAGCCGTTCGTGCCCGGGCCAAAGGACGCCGACGTGATCTGGCGGTACGACATGATGGTCGAGTTGCCCGTGTGGGTGCAGGACGCCTCGAACTGCAACATACTCATGCACGGCGACTACCTCTACGTAAGCCCGAGCAACGGCGTGGACAAGTCCCACACGCACGTGCCGGTGCCGGATGCGCCGAGCCTGATCGTGCTGGACAAGCACACCGGGCGCCTCGTGGCCGTCGATGACGCGGGCATCAACCGGCGGATATTCCACGGGCAGTGGTCGTCGCCGTCAATGGGCGTGGTCAACGGGCGGATGCTTGTTTTCTTCGGCGGGGGCGACGGCTTCTGCTACGCCTTCGACGCCCAGCCGGCCTGCATCGGCGAAGGCAAGGTAGGCACGCTGAAGATGGTCTGGAAGCTCGACTGCAATCCCGCCGAACTGAGGCTCAAGGACGGCAAGCCCATCCCGTACCAGCTCGAGCACAAACCGCGCGGCGGCGACGGGCCAAGCGAGATTATCGCGACGCCGGTCTTCCGCGACGGCAAGGTCTACGTCGACGTCGGCCAGGACCTGCTGCACGGCATGGGTCCGGGCTGCCTGTCGGCCATGGACGCCGCCGCCGGCCAGGGCGACATAACCGGAAAGGGCCTGCTCTGGCGGAACCTTGAAGTCGACCGGTCCATCTCCACCGTCGCCGTTGCCGACGGACTTGTCTACGCGGCCGACTACACCGGCAGGCTCTTCTGCATCGACGCCAAAACCGGCAAGACGATCTGGAAGCACGACACCCGCAGCCGGGTCTGGAGCTCGCCGCTGGTCGGCGACGGCAAGGTGTACATCGGCACCGAGAGCGGAGAGGTGCAAATCCTCGCCGCCGGCCGGGTCGAGAAGCTGCTGGGCATCGGCAGGCTGGACTCGGCCGTGTATACAACCCCCGTGGTGGTCAACGGCACGTTCTACGTGGCCTCGCAGATGCAACTGCTGGCGATAAACTGTGACGGCACCGACGGGGGTATTGCGGCAAAAGCGGTAGCCAGTAGCCGGGAAACAGTAGCCGGTAGCCAGTAGCCGGTAGCCGGTAGCCAGTAGTCGGTAGTCGGTAGCCAGTAGCCGGTAGCCAGTAGCCGGTAGCCGGTAGCCGGTAGCCGGCTACCGGCTACTGGCTCCCGGCTACCGAGAACAATGTTGATTTTTCGGTCTTCGCCCCGGATGCTAGGCTTGTATGAGCGAGACCTATTACGTAACGACGCCGATCTACTACGTCAACGACGCGCCGCACATCGGGCATTCGTACACGACCATCGCGGCGGATGTATTATCGCGTTATTACCGCGCGGCCGGGCGGGATGTGCGTTTCCTGACCGGCACGGATGAGCACGGAATAAAGATCGTCAAGGCGGCGGGCGACAAGGGTCTGACGCCGCGGCAGCTTGCCGACGGCGTGGTGGTTCATTTCCAGCAGCTCTGGAAGGACCTGGAGATCACCAACGACGACTTCATCCGCACCAGCAGCCCGAGGCACGTCAGCCGCGTTGGGGCCCTGGTCGGCGAGCTTATCAGGCGCGACGAGATATATCCGGGCAAGTACGAGGGCTGGTACGACGAGGGGCAGGAGGAGTTCGTCACCGAGTCGGCGGCGCGTGACAACGAGTGCAAGAGCCTCATCAACGGCCTGCCGCTGGTGCGCTACAGCGAGCCGAGCTACTTTTTCCGCCTCGGCAAGTGGGTGCCGAAGCTCATAGAGCACATCGAGTCCGACGAGCATTTCATTCAGCCCGACGCCCGGCGCAACGAGGTGCTCAGCAAGCTCAAGCTGGGCGTCGAGGACCTCAGCGTCTCCCGCCAGCAGGAGAAGCTTGGCGGCTGGGGCGTGCCGATGCCCAACGACCCGTCGCATTCGGTTTACGTCTGGATCGACGCGCTGAGCAACTACTACACCGCCTTGGGCCTGCCGGCGGTGGGAGACGGGTTCGACCGCAAGGCCGAGCGCTACTGGCCGTGCGACGTACACCTCATCGGCAAGGACATCCTCTGGTTCCACGCCGTGTACTGGCCTTGCATGCTGATGGCGCTGGAGCTGCCGCTGCCCAGGTGCATCTTCGCCCACGGGTGGTGGACCAGCGATGGCAAGAAGATGTCCAAGACGCTGGGCAACTTCATCTCGCGGGAGACAATCGCGGAGCTTTGCGGCGAGTACTCGGTGGACGCCTACCGGTTCTTCCTGCTGCGCGCGGTGATGTTCGGCGCCGACGGCGACTTCTCGCGCGACGCGCTCAAGGCCCGCTACAACGCCGACCTGGCCAACGGCGTGGGAAACCTGCTTAGCCGGACAGTGACCATGATCGGCAAGTACTTCGACGGCGAGATACCGCCGGCGGCGCCGAACGAGGCCGGGCCGGACGCCAAGCCGGTCTTGGCCGCGGCGGCGGGGCTGATAGAGGCCGCCGGGCCGGCAATGGCGTCCTGCCAGTTCCACAGGTATCTCGACGCGATGTTCACGCTTGTCGACGCGACGAATCGCTTCATAGAGGTGACCGAGCCGTTCAAGCTCGCCAAGGATGCATCCCAACGCCGGAGGCTTGGCGGCATTCTCTATGTTTGCGCCGAGGCGGTCAGGCTGATCCTGGCTTACCTCGCGCCGATAATGCCCGCCTCCGCCGCAGCCGGTCTGGCACAACTGGGCCTGGGGCCCGAGGCGATCAATCTCGTCGAGGCGGGGCGGTGGGGCGCGCTGCCCGCCGGGGCCAGGACCGGCAAGGCCGTGGGCCTTTTCCCAAGAAAAGCCTGATGCCAGATGGAACAAGAGCCGAATAAACCTATGCAGCAGGTGATTGCCAGCGACGGCCGCTATCCGCCGGAGTCGTTCGCGTTCCTGCACGACGGGCTTAACCGGTCGGTGCGGGAGGTCTACAACGACCAGGCCGGCGGCGAGGGACAGCACCACGTTTCCGGCCAGCAGCTCTGCCATTCGCTCCGCGACCTGGCCGTCGAGCGATGGGGCATGCTGGCCAAGGCCGTACTCAACAAGTGGAACATCCGAGAGACAGTCGATTTCGGCAACATGGTCTACCTGCTTATCGAGAACAGTTACATGCGAAAGACCGAGGAGGACCGTCTCGACGACTTCCGGGACGTCTACGATTTCGATAAGGCCTTCGGCAGCTACGAGGCCTTCGATCTGAAGGAATAACCGGATGACCGCAATGACAAGCAAGCTTCGGCTCATGCCGCTTCTGGCCCTGGTTATTGCGGCGCCGCTGGTGGGCTGCGGCCCTAATACGGGTTGGGCAAACCCATTCGGCCCTCCCCGAATCGAGAAGTTGGACACTTATGCCGCGGCCGCCCAACTGGGCCTGAGCGTCATGCACACCAGCCGCACAAGCGCCACGCTTCGCGGCGGCGCCAACGTCGTGGTGATGTACTCCGACCCGGCTGGGGAAGTGTACGTCAACGGGCGGCCCCTGCCCGATAGCGGGGGCATCGAGTCCGGCGATGGGACGCTGATAGTGCCGGCGCCGCTCGTTCGGCGGATCCGCGCGGCCATGTGGGCGGAACAAGCCCAGGGAGGCCCGCCTGATCGGTCTGGCCAGAATCCGCCGCCGGGCCCCAAGCCCCCCAGGCCCCCCGGCAAGACAATAGGCAGGGTCGCTATAGACCCGGGTCACGGCGGGAAGGACCCCGGCGCCACCAGCGTGCTGGGCACTCGTGAGAAGGACTTGGTGCTCGAAGTGGCCAGGATGGTGGCGGCGGAGCTTATGGTCCAGGGCGTCGAGGTAATCATGACCCGGTCGGACGACCGGTTCATCGAGCTTGAGGAGCGGCCCGCCATCGCGACCCGCGCGCGGGCGGACCTGTTCGTGAGCATCCATGCCGACGCGGCGGCAAACCGCTTGGCCAACGGTTTTACGGTGTATGTAGATCGCAGCCCCAGCAACGGTTCGCTGTCGGCTGCAAATTTGATCCTGCGGCGGATGTGCGACAACTGCTCGCCCACGTCCAGCCGGGGCGTCAAGAACGCCAGCTACCGCGTGCTTGTGGGTTCCCGGACGCCGGCGGTGCTTATCGAGCTTGGCTTCCTGACCAATCGCGCCGAGGCCGCTTTGCTCGGAAGCCCCGGCTACCAGCGCAGCGCCGCCCACGCCATAGCCCTTGGCATCTGCGACGCACTGCGATAACCGCCGGGGGCACTGCGGGCGGCGGCCCGCAGGCAGGATCCTTGGCCCGTGCCATAGGTCCTATAGGACCCATAAGACCTATGAGCCCGTCTGCCCGCCCGCGCGATGTCCCCAGCCCTCAGGATATTCCCACGCAAACCCAGTTCCACTTTTCCTGCCCTATAATTTGCAGGAGGGGCGGTGCGAATCGTAGTTTGCTTTCGACCCGGGGCGGAGGAGGCAGAACGTGACGTACATGATTCGATATCGCAGGCCGAACGCACGCGGCGAGGCCGAAACGGTCGTCGAGGCCGGCAGCCCCACTGAAGCGATGATCAAGTTCCAGTGCGCATGGGACGGCCCGGCGCCGCGCAAGTGCGAATACGTGGTTACCAGCGTCCGTGCGGAGGAAGGCTGCCGCGAGATGTCAGGCTGACGCCCGGGGCGCCTTGAACGACTAACATCGGGCGGGTCGGCGCGTTTCCCGCGTGTGGGCGTGCTGGCCCGCCCTTGGCTTTTTTGGGGGCGGCGCCTTGGTCATGTGAGTCTGAATGTCAGCAGCGTATCGGGCCCGACCTTGGTCTGCCGCGGCTGCGGCAGGTGCCCGGCGGCCTGGAGGTCGCGGATGTCCAGGCGAGGCAACTCCTCTGCCGGCGATGATCCCGGTTCGGCCCCCGGCGCGGCCGCGCCGTCTGCCATTTTCGCGCCGTCTGCCATTTTCGCGCCGTCTGCCATTTTCGCACCGTCTGCCATTTTCGCGCCGTCTGCCATTTTTGCGCCGTCTGCCATTTTCGCGCCGTTTGCCATAGCGGCGCCCGCGGCGGCCTGGTGCGCGGCATGTGGCGAGATGAACACCAACAGTTCATCGGCCAGGTGCTCGGAGATTACCTGCCGGAGCACCGTGGCCCCGCCCTCGACGAGCAGGCGGGTCCACTTTCGCCGGCCCAGCTCATCCAGCAAGGCCCCCAGGCTGACCCCGCCTCGCGCCCCGGCCGGCAGGGCCAGGAACTCCACGCCCTGGCGAGCCAGCAGCCCGGCCAAGGCCGCCTGGACCTCCAGCGCCCGGGCCGTCGTGGCCAGGAGCACCGGCGAGCGGGCCGAGGCAGTCGCGATCAGCCTGCTGCCGGGCGGAGTCCGCAACTGCCCGTCCAGGACCACCCGCGTCGGCTGCCGGCCTCGACCCGCGCGGTTGGTCAGCAGGGGGTCATCGGCCAGAACCGTGCCGCTGCCGACGCAGATGCCGTCGCAATAGCCGCGAAGCTCATGCACCATCGCGCGGGATTCCTCGCCGGAGATCCATCTCTCGGACCCCCCAGGGGGCCCGAGGCCGGCGGGAAGGGCCAGGCGCCCATCCGGCGTTTGTGCCCACTTGCAGATAACCCAAGGCCGCCTGCGCGTGCGAAGCTTGACATACGGAGCAAGCAACTCGCGGGCCTCGGCTTGGCAGAGGCCGGTTTCGACCTCGATTCCGGCGGCGCGGAGCTTGGCGAGGCCCCGGCCGGCGACGAGTTCGTCGGGGTCCTCCATCGCCGCGACGACGCGAACCATGCCCGCGGCGATGATCGCCTCGGTGCAGGGCGGCGTCTTGCCGTGATGATTGCACGGCTCGAGCGTGACGTACATCGTCGCGCCGCGGATGTCCAATCCGCCGGCCGTGGCCGCGGCAAAGGCCTCGATCTCCGCGTGAGGCCCGCCGAAGAGCCGGTGCCAGCCCTCGCCCAGCACCGCGCCGTCGCGCACAATCACCGCCCCGACCGTCGGATTGGGCTCCACCGCGCCCAAACCCTGCCGGGCCAACTCGAGCGCACGCAGCATGAACTGTTCGTTTGCCTTGGTCATGTCCCTGCGGAGGGACCTGCCCGCTGAAGCGAGCATGCCTCCCCATCACCCGAGCAGCAGGCCCCCCGTCTCTTTCCGAGTTCCGGGTTCCAGGTTCCAGTTTCCGCTGTTCTCTTTCCTAGAAGTACGTGTTCAGGATGTTCTCGATCAGCTCGGCCCGTCCCGAGGTGTTGGCCTCCGGGTTGCCCTTCTTGAGCATGTAGTCGGCCAGGTCCTTCATGGTCTTCTTGCCGGCCTCGATCTCGGCGCCAATGCCGGTCTCCCAGCTTGCGTAGCGCTGCCGGACGATCTTGGCGATCTCGCCGTCGTCGGCCGCGGCGGCGGCGATCTTCAGCCCGCGGGCGAAGGCGTCCATGCCGCCGATGTGGGCGTGGAACAGATCCACCGGCTCGACCGACTCGCGGGCCACGTGGGCGTCGAAGTTCAGCCCGCCCGTGGTGAATCCGCCGCAGGCAAGCAGCGTCATCATCGCGTACGTCGCGTCGTAGAGGTCCGTCGGGAACTGGTCGGTGTCCCAACCCAGCAGCAGGTCGCCGCGGTTGGCGTCGATCGAGCCGAGTATCCCGTTGGCGGCCGCGAAAGCCAGCTCGTGGTGGAACGTGTGCCCCGCGAGCGTGGCGTGATTGGCCTCGATGTTCAGCTTGAAATCCTTGACCAGGTCGTACTTCTGGAGGAAGGCGTAGCACGCGGCGGCGTCGCTGTCGTACTGGTGCTTGGTCGGCTCCTTGGGTTTGGGCTCGATGTAGAACTGCCCGGCAAAGCCGATGCTTTTCTTGTAATCCACCGCCAGGTGGAGGAAGCGGGCGAGGTTGTCCAGCTCGCGCCCCATGTCGGTGTTCAGGAGGGTCTTGTAGCCCTCTCGCCCGCCCCAGAAGACGTACCCGCTGCCGCCGAGGTCCTTGGTTACGCTGATGGCCTCGGCGACCTGCGCGGCGGCGTAGGCGAACACGTCGGCGTTGCAGCTCGTCGCAGCGCCGTGCATGAACCGCGGGTGGGCGAACAGACAGGCCGTGCCCCAGAGCGGCTTGATGCCCGTGCGATCCTGCTCGGCCTGCATGAGCTTGGCGATCTCGCGGAAGTTCTTGTTGCTCTCGGCCAGCGTGGCGCCCTCGGGCGCCACGTCACGGTCGTGGAAGCAGTAATACCGCACGCCGAGTTTCTGGCAGAACTCGAAGCAAGCCTGGACCTTGTTGCGGGCGGTCTGCATCGCGTCGCCGGCGGCCCAGGGCATCTGGCGCGTTGCGACGCCGAACTGGTCGCCCCCGCCGTTGCAGAAGGCGTGCCAGTAAGCCACGGAGAAGCGGAAGTGGTCGGCCATCTTCTTGCCGGCTATCAATTCATCCGCGTTGTAGTGCTTGAAAGAGAGGGGGTTCTTCGACTTGGGGCCCTCGTACTTGATCTTGCTGATTCCGGCAAAGAACTCGGCCATCGGTTGTTTCTCCTGATGAAGAAGGTAATAGGTAGTAGGTAATAGTAAAAACAACTGGCGGAGCCTCTCGGCGCGTTCCGGCCGCGAAACCAGCGCCGCCAGAAAGAATTGTACATAGAAGAGCGGGATGGTCAACATGGAACCACCGAGCCAGGAACCTGGAATTAGGGACCGGGCAAGGGGACTGGCTCCGGAGTCCCGACAAGTCGGGACGGAGGTGCCTGTCCCCGCTGTTGCTTGCGGGCGAGAGATCAAACTGGAACAAGGAGACGCACATGTTCACAAGGGGACGGACAATACTGCTGGCGGGATGGATCGTGATCTGCGGCGTGGCTTTGTTCGCCCGGGCAGGGGATGTGTACATTTACGTGTCCCCGACCGGCAATGACGTCGGGCCGGGCACGGAGGGCAAGCCCTTCAAGACGATCGGCCGGGCCCGGCAGGCCGTGCGGGCTAAGGTGAAGGCGGGTCTGACCGACCACGTGTCGGTCTTGATTGCCAAGGCGACATATCGGCTGACCGAGCCGCTGGTTTTCGGGCCGGGCGACGGCGGCGACGATGAGCACATGGTCTCATATCTTGCCCCCGATAGCGGGAGCGTGGTCTTCTCCGGCGGGGTGGAAATCACCGGCTGGCGCGATGTGGGAGGGGGCGTCTGGGCGGCCAAGCTGCCGGCGGCGCTGGAAGAGCATGGGCGGGCGCGGACGATCGCCGACGCGAGCATCCCGGCCGACGACCGCCCGGCCTTCAACGAGTTGTTCGTGGCGGGCGAGCGGCGCACGCCGGCGCGCCATCCCAACGCCGGCTATCTCCGCATCGACAAGGCCGTCGACGCGCGGCGGAGTTTCCTGTTCAACGTCGGCGACATCCCAGCCGTCGGGGACGCCAACCAGGTCACGCTCGTGTACCTGCACGACTGGGAGATAACGCGCGTTGCGGTGGCGTCGGTCGATCAGGCGAGCCGGACATTGACGACGAAGTACCCTGTCGGCTGCAAGGCCGACTACTGGCGGATCGGCGGCTACGAGCCGCACCCGCGGTACTTCGTAGAGGGGGCCCGGGAGTTTCTCGATGCCCCCGGCGAATGGTGGTTGGACCGGACGAGGGACGAAGTTCTGTACCGGCCGATGCCCGGCGAGAAGTTCGACGGCTTCGTCGCCGTCGCGCCGCTGGCCAAGCAACTGCTGGTCGTCCGCGGCGTGTCGCCGGACAAGCCCGTTCTCAACCTTCGATTTGACGGTCTGAAGTTCGAGCACTGCGCCTGGCGGCACGAAGGCTATCGCTACGCCGGCTCGCAGGCGGGGTTTCACTTTAACGGCAAGGATAACGACGATTCCGGCCGGGGTGCGATGACCCCGGCCGTGGACGTTCAAAACGCCCGCGGCGTTGGCTTGTATAACTGTGTGCTCCAGCACCTCGGCGGCGCGGGCGTCTGGGTGGGCCGAGGCGCCCGGAAATGCTCGATGTTAAACTGCACCGTCCGCGACGTCGCCGGCAACGGCATCATGCTTGGCGAGCCGACGATTCGGACGCCCGAGGCCGGGCTGGCCGGCGGCAATATGGTGGAGAGATGCACCATCGAGCGGTGCGGGGCGGTGTACTACGGCGCCGTCGGCATCTGGGTGGGCCTGAGCGGCCAAAACTACATCTGGCACAACGAAATCCGCGACCTGCCGTACACCGGCATATCGGTCGGCTGGATGTGGAACCCGACTCCCACGCCGTGCAAGGGCAACCTCGTCTCGGACAACCACATCCATCACGTGATGCAGATTCTCTCCGACGGCGGGGGAATATACACTCTGGGCTGGCAGCCGGGCACGAAGCTGACCGGCAACTGGATTCACGACGTGCCCGTAAACGCCGGCCGGGCCGAGAGCAACGGCATGTTCCTCGACGAGGGCACCACGGACCTGCTCATCGAGAACAACCTGATCCACGACGTTGCCCGCAGCCCGCTGCGGTTCCACAAGGCCGGCGTGAACCTGGTAAAGAACAACGTGCTTGTCGGCGGCAAGGGCTTGCCGATGGTCCGCTACAACGCCACGCCGGAGGCGAGTATCAAGCTCGAAGGCAACTCGACCCTCGAGGCCGTGCCGGGCGGCGAGCCGGTGCCAGGCGAGCAGGCGGAAGCGATACGCAAAGCCGCCGGGCCGCGCAAATAGGGCAAGCGCCCCTGACGAGCGTTCCACCCGCGGGAAAACTCCGGACTCGGTTCGGGGTTGATTTTAGTGTTGGCATTGCGACGTGTCGCCAGGGCTTGCCGCTGCGGCGGGCCGACAGCGATGATCAATGCCTGGCACGCTACGACCTGAGAGCTGTGAGCCAAGACCTTCTTTTCGCAAGAGGAGATTCACGATGAAGCGAGTTATCAAGCGGCGTACGTTCCTGAAGCACGCGGCCGTGGCGGGCGCCGGGGTGATGGTGCTGCGGTCCGGACTTCTGGCGGCGGGCAAGAGCCCCAGCGACAAGCTCAACATTGCGGTCATCGGTTGCGGCGGCCGGGGTTGGGCGGACCTCCAGGGCGTCCGTAGCGAGAACATCGTTGCCCTGTGCGACGTCAACAGCAAGAACCTTGCCAAGGCGGCCAAGGCGTTCCCGGGCGCCAAGACGCACGAAGACTGGCGCAAGTGCCTGGAGCAGAAGGATATTGACGCGGTCGTCTGCGCGACGACGGATCACACTCACGCTTTCGTCAACGTCTGGGCGCTCAACCGCGGTTTCCACGTGTACTGCGAAAAACCGCTTGCCAACAGCGTCGAAGAGGCGCGGATGGTTCGCAGCAAGTATCTGGAGAAGAAGGGCAAGATCGCCACGCAGATGGGCACTCAGATTCACGCGTCGGACAATTACCGGCGGATAGTGGAGCTCATCCGCGGCGGGGCGATCGGCAAGATCAAGGACTGCCACGTCTGGTGCAGCCGGACGCCGAAGGGCGGCAACTACCTGCCCGAGGCCGGGCCGGCGCCGGAGTACATCAACTGGGACCTGTGGGTAGGCCCGTCGCCGATGCACCCGTACAACCCCGACTACTTCCCCGGCGGCTGCCTGGGGTGGAACCGCTTCTGGGACTTCGGCAGCGGGCAGATCGGCGACATGGGCAGCCACATGATGGACATGGCATATTGGCCGCTGGACCTGAAGGATCCGACGAGCTGCAAGGCCGAGGGGTCCGAGCAGAGCACCGACACCGTGCCGACCTGGCTGAAGGTCGAGTGGGAGCACCCGGCCAACCAGTGGCGCGACGCGATCAAGGTCTGCTGGTACGACGGCGGAAAGAAGCCGGGCTTCCCGATGAAGATCATCGACCGCGACGAGGCATTCAAGGGCATGCTCATCCACGGCGACAAGGGCTGGCTGCTGACCGACTACGACTATTGGATCCTCCGCAACACCGGCGACATGACGGATTACAAGCCGCCGAGGAAGGAAGACCTCATCCCCGCCTCGCCCGGCCATCATGAGGAATGGATCGCCGCCTGCAAGACCGGCTCGCCGACAGGCTGCAACTTCGACTACTCCGGCGCCCTGATCGAAGCGAACATGCTCGCCCTGGCAGCCTACCGCGCCGGCAAGGCGCTGGAATGGGACGCCAAGAACCTCAAGGCGACTAACTGCCCCGAGGCCGATCAGTACCTCAAGAAAACCTACCGCGAGGGATGGGTCCTGGACGGCTGACAGACGGCTGAAGCCGTCTGCTTATTGCGGATTGAGGATTGCGGATTGAGGATTGGGGATTGTCCCGGCGCGCCGGGAGCGGAGGCGCGGAGTTCTCAGAGAAGAAAGCGGCCAATCCGTAATCCACCCCTCGACTTCGTTATGGGCCACGAGCCGCCCGAATGGAAATCCGCAATCCGCAATCCGAAATCCGCAATCGAATCATTTCCCCGCAATTATCAGGTCGAGCTTCCGGCTCTGGTCCTTGTTGACGGCGCCGCCTTCGATAGTCATCCAGCCGTTGTAGCCGGCGTCGTCCAGCTCGCGCCTGACGCCCGGCCAGTCCACGCTGCCTTCGCGGATGCCCACGAACTTGCCGTCATGGCCGTCGGCATTGAGCTTGAAGTCCTTGACGTGGCACTTGACGATCGTCGTGCCGAGGGCCCGGATCCACCGCCGCGGCTCGGCGTACTTGACATGGTTGCCGATGTCGAAGTACGCGCGAATCCACTTGCTGTCGAAGGATTTCACGAAGGCCGCGAAAAGCTCCGGCATGCACCAGAGGTTGTTCCAGACGTTCTCCAGGGCGATGACCACGCCTGCCTTTCCGGCCGGGGCGATGAGCTTTTCCAGGGCCGCGCGGCTCAGGTCGGTCGCGTCGTTCTGGACCTGGATGTAATCGGCCCACGGGGCGTTGTCGCCCTTGACCACGCGGGTGATCCGGGCGGTCTTGGGGTCGAACTCGTAATCGTACTGCCACGGGTCGGGGCACTTTACGCCCGTGCGGCAGGGGACGAGCAGGATCGCGTCCGCCCCGTACCCGGCCGCCGCCTGGAGGGCCTTTTCCACCGAGGCGACGTTGCCGTCGGCGCTCTTGGGGTTGTTGAAGTCCACCCAGGCCCGCATGACGCTGTGGATCTTCAGGCCGGCCTTCTCGGCGATCTTTCGCCCTGCCGTCGCCTGCTCGGGCGCAGCGGACCATGCCGTGGTCTCTATGCCCTCGAAGCCCGCCTCGCGGAATGCCTCGCACTGCTTGGCGTCGATATTGCCCATTATCTGGGCCTTGAGCAGTTTGGTCTTGAAGGCCGGCGCGGCCGTGGCCGCCGCGCCGCCGGAGGCGTCTCCGGCAAAGGCCCGGGCGGCGAAAGCGCCGGCCCCCGCGGCCGCGGAACTCACAATGAACTCTCGTCGTGTCAGGTCTCGTCTCATGATTGGCTCCGAAAAGAAGGTCTTAGCTCATAGCTCCGGGCCTGTCAAGCCTTGACGGGCGCGCCGCGGGCGGGTAGACAGTGCATTACGAGGTTGAATGCATGGCAATGGTTGCATCAGCAGGGCGTTTCACGCTGCGGAGCCTTGGCGGGTTCGGCGACTTCTGCCGCTTCTGCTGGCAGAGCTTGGCCTGGATTCCGGAAGGCACATTCCATTGGCGGAACCTGCGCCTGCTGCTGCCCCAGCTCTACAGCATCGGCACCGAGAGCGTGCCGGTCGTGTTGGTCACCGGCACGTTCATCGGCATGGTCCTGGCCATGCAGATGGTCGCGCAGTTTCAGTCCGTGGGGCTCATCGCCCAGATGGGCACCATCATCAACCTTTCGGTCCTTCGAGAACTGGGACCCGTGCTGGCCGGGGTAATGCTGGCCGGCAGGGTCGGCGGCGGACTTACCGCCGAGCTTGGCACCATGCGCGTGACTGAGCAGATCGACGCCCTCCGCGCCATGGGCAGCGACCCTCTCCGAGTGCTCGTCGTGCCGAGATTCCTCGCCTGCGTGCTGCTGATCCCCGTGCTGGTCATGTACGCCGACTTCATGGGCATCCTCGGCGGCTACAGCATCAGCGTCTACATCTACGGCGTCAACGGGGCCGACTTCTGGCGTGACGCGGCCAGGACCGTCGAGACCTTCGACATCCTCTACGGCCCGATCAAGAGCGTGTTCTTCGGCGTGGCCATCGGCCTGATCAGTTGCCACAAGGGCTTCCGCTGCTCAGCCGGGGCCGCCGGCGTCGGGCGGGCCTGCACGGAAAGCTTCGTCGCGGCGACCATGGCCGTGCTGGCGATCGACTTCTTCTCCGGCATGCTGCTCAATACTCTCTACGAGTTGTTCTTCGGCCTGCGAGGCCTGTGACAGAAGAAAGACACCGGCTGGGGCCAGCGAACAAACGGGCCTCGCCGCCGACCGGATCCGGCATGAGCAATCCCGCACTTACCTGGCTGGCAAACTGGGCGCAAAACTGGCGCCGCCGACATCGAAACCCCACCAGCTTCCTGCTGCACATGCTGGGCATCCCCGCCTGCTTCCTGGCCGCACCGGTACTGCTGGTCCTGGGCCACTGGCTGCTGTCGCTGGTCATGTTCGTCGCCGGCTACGCACTGCAATTCGTCGGCCATCTCATCGAAGGCAACCGTTCCGGCGAGGAGATGTTCCTGCGGCGGCTGCTGGGGCGCACCGGAAAAGGCGGAACCCGTTAAGAAAAGGCGGAACCAGGAACCGGGAGCCAGGAACCTGAAGGCGGTGGCTGGCGGCGTCACGACAGATGGGACATGTCCCTCGCCCGCATGATGGATATTTGCCGGTTCTCGCAAATATTTTCCGATCGCAATGACAGGGGGCGTCAGCTCGCGGCGGGGGAGGCATGTCCGACGTAACAATGGCATTGGCAGTCACTTATGCTGCTATCCTCTCTTTCGGCCGGCCCGGACCGCACAGGCCGGGCATTGGCGCAGACATTTAGTACCAAAAAAGTTTTATTTTTCTCTTGCAATTTAGGACCATAACGATACTATTAAGTCGAAGAAGAAAGTAGAGCCCGCCAAGGGCTTTGTTGAACAGGCAAAAATAAGATATAATGGGTCCAAGAACGGATAGTTCTGCCTTTCGCTACGGTTTCACTGGTACGGAAGGAAATGTGGAAAGGAGTTTACCATGAACAACGCACCGCATCTTCTCGACGAGGAACTTGATGAGGCAACCGCCCCTGCCGCCGCGGAGCTGGCCATGCCGCACGGCCTGAGCGAATCCGAGCGACTGACTTACGCGAGAATCCCCGCGCACGTGGATTACATTCCAAGCGATCTGTTCGATCTGCCGACGGCCGAGCAGCAGCTCTTCGGCTCGGAGGCCGACGATATCGAAATCCCGCTCTGGACGACATTCCCGGAAGTGGCCGAGGACATCAAGCCCGCCCGCAAGGGCCGGCGAAACCGCCTCAGCGCCCGCGAGGAATCGCAGTTGTTCCTTCGGTACAACTATGCCCGCCATCGCCTGGCCGGCCTGGCGGCTGAGCAGTTGACGCGGGCAACCCTTGGCCGGGCCAAGGAAATGGTCGTCTGGTACGAAAAGGCCATGAAGGCCCGGGCCGACCTGGTTCGTGCCAACCTTGCCCTGGTGCTGGCGATGGCAAAGCGGACGCGGATACCCAACGTCGACTTCGGCGAGATCGTCAGCGAGGGCAACATGGCCCTGCTGCGGGCGGTCGAGAAGTTCGACGCCGGGCGCGGCTTCAAGTTCTCCACCTACGGCTGCCGGGCCATCCTCAAGAGCTTCAACCGCCTGGCCACCAAGACAGGCCAGCACCACCAGCGGTTCCCCGCCGAGTACGACCCGGCCATGGAACAGAGCGACTACGACGTCAAGCGTCACGAGTTCCAGCAGGCCGACACGATCGAGACCGTCCGCGAGATACTCATGCTGAACCGGGCCGGTCTGACGGATGTGGAGCGGACCGTGGTCATGGAGCGGTTCGCGATGAACACTGATGAGCGGCGCAAGACGCTCGCCGAGGTCGGCAAGATGGTCAGCCTGACCAACGAGCGCATCCGCCAGATCCAGAGCTGCGCCCTGGGCAAGATCCGCAAGGCCCTGACCGAGGAATTCGCCGGGCATCGCGGCGAATAGCGCCTATCATTAGATGACGGCGGAAGCTACGTCAGAAAAAACGCGGCTTAAGTCCACTGGCTGCGACGGCCTCAAGGCTCGCCGCCCCGGCAAGGAAAAGCTCGGCCTTGCCGAAGATTGAGATTTCGCCCTTCGCCTTGTTGCACAAAAAAGGCCGCCCGACCCGCAAAACAGGTCGAGCGGCCTTTTGTTTTGGCGGCGGTGGGCAAGGGTGTCCGATAATTCGCAGGGCCATTTATCTCAGGCCCGACGGGCCGGCAGTATTTGGCCGGGGGTGTAAGCCCCCGGTACCTGATTCATCTGGCAACAGAGCCCCGAAGGGGCGACAGTGAACCCGAGGATGGCCCGTTTCATGGGCTTACTGTCGCCCCTTCGGGGCTCATTACTCATGTAACCTGTTCCGGGGGTTCCCTACGGTCACCCCCGGCCAAAAACTGCCGCCCCTTCGGGGCTGGGACGCCGCCCCCGGCCGGTTTGAATTATCGGACACCCTCGGGAGCCGGGAGCAAGCGGCCTTTGACCAGCGGTGGTGCATATTGGGTTTCAGCGAGCGGCAGATCGTTTGACTTTCCGCCCCGACGGGCGGTACAGTGTCCAAAGAAAGGGGAGTCCGCCAATGAGAATGCGCTACTTGCTTCTTGCCGCCTGCCTGTCGGCCATCGTCGGTTGCACCGAGTTGGGGCCGGTCAATCGGGTTGAGGTTCTCCAGGCCGGCCGGCCCATGCGCATCGCGTGCCATTTCGAGATGCGGAGGGACGGCGCATCCGTCGAGAAGGAGCGTCACAAGGTCTGGCCGGAGACCGCCACGCAGCCTAGCATCGTCATCCAGTGCATCGAGACCCCCTGGCACCAACTCGAGTGGGGCGAAGTGGAGGTGTCCATCCGCGTCGCATCCATGCCCGGCGCGGACAACATGCAAGCGACAATGACGGTGCCGTGTTTGCGGATAGGCTTTACCCGCGAGTCGAAGACTGAGGAGAAGACAGAGCGTTCCTTCGAGTTCAAACAGGGCCCAACGACCGCGCCGGCGTCGTCACAAAAGTACGAATTGGACTTCCTGCGCGACATATTGTGTGGTGCGGAGTTCATCGCCGGTGTCGACCCAAACGGCAGGATCGTTTCGGCCGATGCCAGGAACGAATACTGGAATGGCGTGAAGAAGGCATTTGCCAAGGACGCCGAGAAGGAGGCTGCGCAGATACCGTTTGACTGGGCGATCCAGCTACAAACGTTCGGCATATTTTCGTCACTTGCCGACGCGATGGCCTACCTTCCGCCGCGGGGCGTCGAGCCGGGCCAGTCATGGCAGGTTCTGCGAGAGCACGTTGTGCCATATTGCGTCTCGTTGGTATACTGCATGATGGCGGGGGGCGGCTGGGGTCTGCGAGAGGAGTCCACGTGCACTCTGAAAGCTGTTCAGGTCGGCATCCGCGGCAAGATCGCCATTGTTGAAATTCGCGGAAAGCGATTTCCACTGGTTCCCAAGACCG
The DNA here is from genome assembly GCA_964402305.1 of uncultured Planctomycetaceae bacterium. GTDB lineage: Bacteria > Planctomycetota > Phycisphaerae > SM23-33 > SM23-33 > JAUWQU01. The sequence goes on from CAYOBS010000011.1 coordinate 20,247, forward strand.
ACCAGTCTGATCCCGTGAAGTTCCTCGAGCTCACAGGCGAGTTGGAACTCAACCTGGGCACAGGCGCGGTCGAAAAGCTTCGGCTGGAAAGCAAACCCGCATGGGTTGAGCCGCAGGACGAGCCTGAGACGGTCAAGTTTGTCGAGGTGATCTCGCTCAAGCCGGCGTGATCCCAAAGTGCGCTGGCTTCCCTAATCTCTGTGCCTCTGCGCCTCTGCGGTAATCCGCTTCTTCTTCTTCTTCTTTTCTTTAGCGCCGCACGCGGGCGTTGCCCTGCCAGATGCTCCAGACCTGCTCCTCGTCGGCGGGTTGGGCGTAGTCGGTCAGCATCGTCGTGGCCAGCGCGCCGGCTGCCCAGCCGAACTGGATCCACTTTTCGGGCGGCCAGCCCTTGAGCACGGCGTAGAGCAATCCGCCGACGAACCCGTCGCCGCCGCCGATGCGGTCCAGGACGGTTATCTCCCGCGGCTCGACGATGTGCCAGTTGCCGCCCTCGGACATTATCGCGCCCCAAAGGTGCCGCTCCGTGCTGATGACCTCGCGCAGCGTCGTGGCGAACACGTCGGCGCCGGGGAACTCCTTCCTGGCCCGGCCGATCATCGCCTTGAAGCTCTCGATCTTCGCCGCAAGGCTCTCGCCGCCGGCCTCGGGGCCTTCGATGCCCAGGCAGAGTTGGAAGTCCTCCTCGTTGCCGACCAGGATGTCCGAAAGCCCCGCGATCTCCGCGAACACGCCGTGCAGTTCCCCCTCCCGGCCCTTCCAGAACGATGCGCGGTGGTTGAGGTCGAACGACACACGCGCGTCGTGCTTCCTGGCCGCACGGGCAAGCTCGATGCAGAACGTGCTCGTCTCGGGCGACAGGGCCGCGATCAGGCCGGACAGGTGCAGCACCGCCGCGCCGTCGCGCCCGAAGATCCGGTCGAGGTCGAAGTCCTTGACGTTCAGCGTCCGGCCTACCTCGCCGGCGCGGTCGTTGTGTACGCGGGGCCCGCGCGAGCCGGCGCCGCTGTCGGCCAGGTTGAACTGGTGTCGATAGCCCCACGGCCCGCCTTGCGGGACTTCCTTGCCCTCGCAGTCCATGTGCCGCCCGGCCAGGTCGTCCCGGATGAACCGCGCGATGGGGCTGTCCTTGACGAAGGTCGTCAGCACCTTGACCTTCAGCCCAAGGTACGATGAGACGCTGGCGACGTTGCTCTCGGCGCTGGTGGCCTGCATGGTGAAAGTGTCGCTGCAATGCATCGGCTGGCCGTTGGCGGGTGTCAGCCGCACGCCCATGCTGGTCGGCACGATCAGGCAGTACGCGAACTTGTCTCGAAGCTTGATGCCCACGGGTGGTTCCTTTCAATTCAATCGACTCATCTCATCGGCTTTTCCGGCAAGTCTGTTCCGAAAATGGGGACTGGCTCCGCCGCTGTTTGGCGGTGCCTGTACCCATTTTCGAGAGCCTGGTAACAGGCAATAGGGTGTCATAGCCGATTTTTCCGCCCGATGCAAACCTTCCCGCGGCCTGCCTGTGGCACGAGATCCATCAAGTGACATGTAACAGAGCGCTAGAGCATTTTTGGCAGAGCGGTTATGCTGTCGAGGGTACTTGGGTTTGCGGTCAGGGCCGGCACGAGGATGACAGTGAACATGCCTGAGCCTGCGGCGCGGAAAGACATAAACAAGGCAACCATAGACAAGGGCACCGTGGTCGCCGCCGCGGAGGTCCTGTCCGGCAAGACACGGCGAAGGGGCTTGGCGCGCCTGCTTCCGTTCCTCGGCCCGGCGTTCATCGCCTCCGTGGCGTACGTCGATCCCGGCAACTACGCGACGAACCTCGAAAGCGGCGCCCGCCTTGGCTATGGCTTGGTCTGGGTGGTGCTGGCGAGCAACCTCATGGCCATGCTGGTCCAGTCCCTCTCGGCGAAGCTGGGAATCGCGACCGGGCGAAACCTGGCCGAACTGTGCCGGGAGAACTTACCACGGTGGAGCGTCTGGCCCATGTGGGTGCTGATGGAACTGGTGGCCATGGCCACCGACCTGGCTGAGTTCCTTGGAGGGGCTTTGGGGATATACCTGCTGTTCGGCATCCCCCTGTGGATTGCGGGGCTTCTTACGGCGGCGGCCACGTTTCTCATCCTGGCCCTGGAGCGATACGGCTTTCGCCCCATGGAGGCCGTCATCACGGTGCTGGTCGGCGTGATCGCGGCCTGTTACCTGGTGGAGCTCGGCATCGCCCAGCCCGACTGGGGAGCGGTTGTCACCGGCACGTTTCGGCCAAGCTTCGTCGGCCCAAGCGGCCCATACCTGGCGGTCGGCATCCTCGGGGCGACGGTCATGCCGCACGTCATATTCCTGCATTCGGCCCTGACGCAGGGCCGCATCGTCACGCGGGACCCCGTGCAGTTGAAGCGGCTGATGCGCTACGAGATTCTGGACGTGGTGCTGGCGCTGGGCGTGGCGGGCGCCATCAACGCCGCCATGCTCATCATGGCCGCGCGAACGTTTCACGATCGCGGCATGGTGGACGTGAACGCCATCGAAAAGGCCTACCTGACCCTCGAGCCCGTGCTGGGAAGAGCCGCCGGCATCCTGTTCGCGCTATCCCTGCTGGTCTCGGGACTGGCCTCATCCGCCGTGGGCACCATGGCCGGGCAGATCGTGATGCAGGGGTTCCTCAAGCGCCACATCCCCGTCTGGCTGCGAAGAATCGTGACCATGGCGCCCGCCCTGATCGTGATCCTTATCGGCGTTGACGCGACCAAAACTCTCGTGCTGAGCCAGGTCGTGCTCAGTTTCGGCTTGCCCTTCGCGCTGATACCGCTGATTGTGTTCACGCGCCGGAAGGACCTGATGGGAGTCCTGGTCAACCGCGCGGCGACAACCGTGGCGGCCTCGGCGGTGGCGGTGCTGATCGTGCTGCTCAACTTCTACCTGCTCTACCATATATTTGCCGGGAGGTGATCCCAGTGTTCAAGCATCTGCTCGTACCATTGGACGGCTCGGCGGCGGCGGAACAGGCCGCGTGGGTGGCCGCGGGAATAGCCCGGCGGGCCTCGGCAAGGATGACCCTGCTTCATGTGATCGAGCAGGCGCCCCCATCCCGCGTGCATGACCAGCGGCATCTGCGAAGCGGAAGCGAGGCCGAGCAGTATCTGGGCAATCTCGCGGACCGAATGAAAGCCGCGGGTCCGGATGTCCTACGGCATGTCCATTTGACTCCGACTCGCAGCACGGCCGACAGCCTGGGCTTCCATGCCGAGGAATGCGGCGCCGACCTTGTCGTGATGTGCGCCCACGGCCCCGTGCGGCTGCGGGACAGACTCGTGGGCAACCTGGGCCAGCAACTGGCGGGCCTGGGGCGCGTCGCCGTCCTCCTGCTGAGAATCGTCACGGACCGGGAGATTGCCTTCCCGTTCCGCAAGCTGCTCGTCGCCCTGGATGGCCAGCCCGA
>CAYOBS010000012.1:0-23087 GCA_964402305.1 uncultured Planctomycetaceae bacterium
GCGCGAGATGCGTATGCGGGTACACGTGCCGGCAATGGCCTGGAGAAAGTCCAGCGTCAGGTGCGTATCGCTGTCGCTCCCGCGCTGCGGCCCGCGCTGCTCGCGCCGCCGGCCTCGCCGAGCGCTCCCGCCAAGGGCCTGGAGTATGTCATCCAGGCTCATGCCTGAAAAGCCGCTGCCGCCGCCGCCGCGACCGCCCCCGCCGCCGAAGAACTCGCTGAAATCGAACCCCGCGCCCTGCCCGCCCCGTTGGGGCCCGCCCCGCCCGGCCTGGCCGGCGCCGGGATAGCCCGCGCCGAAACCGGCTCTTGGCCCGGCGTGGCCGTAACGGTCGTATGCCTTCCGCTTCTCGGCATCCGAAAGCACATCGTACGCCTCGGTGGCTTCGCGAAACTTCTCCGCCGCGCCCGGGGCCTTGTTCGCGTCCGGGTGATACTTGCGCGCAAGCTTGCGATAGGCCGTCTTGATCTCGTCGGCCTCGGCGCCGCGCTTGACTCCCAGAACTTCGTAATAATCCCGCTTGGCCATGGTCCTATTCTATCGGCCGGGCCGGCAGACCGCCAGAGGCGACAGCACCGTCTCCATTGCGGATTGCGGATTTCGGATTGCGGATTGTCTGCACTGCAAAGAAGGTAGCAGGGAGTCAGCGCACATGCATGGCGAAAGCCATCGTCCTCGTTCTCGTCCTCGGATTTTCGTTTTTTAGGATGAGCCGAAGGTCCATGTTCGACTGTGGGAATATCTGACGTGAAAGGAATCCGCAATCCGCAATCCGTCCCGGCGCGCCGGGACAATCCGCAATGAGGTTGTGAAGAAAAAGAGGATCACCACAGAGGCACAGAGACACAGAGATTATAAGAGATGCAGCAATAGAGTATTGCGTTTCTTCACCTCTGTGCCTCTGTGGTCAATTCATTCACAGCCTCAATCCGCAATCCGTCCCGGCGCGCCGGGACAATCCGCAATCCGCAATCCGTCCCGGCGCGCCGGGACAATCCGAAATCCGCAATCCGCAATCCGCAATCAATAAAGTGCCCCCGCCGCGGGGCAACCGGCAAGCCGGCGGCACGCCACGACGGGGGCTGGGAAGGAACCACGCGCCGCCGGGTCAAACCCGCACCCGCGGCAAGAACCTCTCCTCACTTTTCAATGAACGAGCTTGGACATGCTGAACACCGGCAGCAGCAGGGCCATTGCTATGCCGCCGATGACGATGCCCATCACGATAATCATCAGGGGTTCGATCATGCTCGTGACGCTCTTGACGGCGATCTTGACGTCCTCCTCGCAGAAGTCCGCCACGCGGTTCATCACGCTGGCAAGCTGGCCCGTGCGTTCTCCGGCAGAGATCATGTGCGTGATCGTGCCGGGCACCAGCGGATGCTGGATCAGTTCTTCGGTGATGCTGCCGCCCTGCTTGACGCGCTCGGCCACCGCTTCCCAGATGGCCTGGAAGTGCCTGTTGCCGGCGACCCGCGAGGTGATCTCCAGGCCATCGAGCAAAGCCACGCCGGTGGAGATCATCGTCCCAAGCATCCGCAGGCTGCGTGCCAGGTAAGCCTTTCGGTACATCGCGCCCACCATCGGCAGGCGGATGCGGACGGTGTCCATGAAGTGTTTGCCGGCCTCGCCGCGGCAGAAGAAGTAGAAACCCGTCACAAGTCCCGCCGCGCCCGGAAGCACCAGGAACCAGTAGTCGGTCAAGCCGTGGCTAAGCGCCAGCAGGAACCGCGTCGGGGCCGGCAGCACGGCCCCCTTGCCGGAGTAGATCTTCTCGAATCGCGGCAGGATGAAGATCAGCAGCCCGATGACCACCAGCGTGCAGAAGACCATCATGCATACCGGGTAGATCATCGCTCCGCGGATCTTCTTGAGCGTCTCGCGTTCCTGGCCCATGTAGTCCGAGGCTCGTTTGAGCATCGTGCCCATCTGGCCCGAGGCCTCCGACGCCTTCATCAGCGCCACGAACATGCTGGAGAAGATACGTGGGTATTTCTCCAGCACGGCCGAGAACTCCATGCCGGCCTTGACCTGCGCCGACAGGTCGCTGACAACCGCCTTGAAGACCGGTTCGGCGGTCTGGTCGGCCAGGACGTCGAGGGCCTCCGAGAGCGTCACGCCGGTCTCGACCATGATGGCAAGCTGAGCGGTGAAGAAGATGACCTCATCCCGCTTGACCTTGACGCGGGCGGGGTTGATGTTCACTAAAGGCAGGTCCGCGGCGCGGACTTCCCGCCCGGGCGTCGCGACTTCCCGCCGCGCGTGCGGGGGCTGGGGTGAAGGCTTGCTCGCCGCCGAGGCCGCCACCTGGCTGGGATGCCTCCAATGCCGCGTGTCCTGTAACGTCGTTTCAGGCTTGGACATTCCGTCATGCTCCATTCAACAAGTCGCCGTTTACCCGACCGTGACGCGGAACACTTCCTCAACTGTCGTCAACCCGGCCTTGACCTTGGCCATACCGTCCTGGTTCAACGTGACCATGTCGTTTGCCTTGGCGATCGCCCGCAGTTCGTTGATGGATGCATTGGCTGAGATCTTGTCGCGGATCTCGTCGTTCATCACCAGCAGCTCGTAGATGCCGATGCGTCCGGCGAAGCCCGTGCTTCTGCACTTGGCGCAGCCCAGGCCGTGGTAGAAGGCCTCGACCTCGCCGGCGGCTTTTTCCACGCCCCGGCGGATGTTCATCGGCGGCTCGTAGGGTTCCTTGCAGTGCGTGCAGATCTTCCGCACGAGCCTCTGGGCCAGGATCGCCTCGACACTGGCGGCCACCAGGTACGGCTCGATGCCGATGTTCAGCAGTCGCGTGACGCCGCTGGGCGCGTCGTTGGTGTGCAGCGTGCTGAGCACCATGTGCCCGGTAAGGGCGGCCTGGACGGCGATGCGGGCCGTCTCGGTGTCGCGGATCTCGCCGACCATGATGATGTCCGGGTCCTGCCGCAGCAGGCTGCGAAGGGCCGAGGCGAAAGTGAAGCCCGCCTTGACGTTGACCTGGAACTGGTTGACCCACGCCAGGTTGAACTCGACCGGGTCCTCGACGGTGCAGATGTTCACGTCGTCGGAGTTGATCTCCCGCAGCGAGCCGTAAAGCGTGGTGGTCTTGCCGCTGCCGGTCGGGCCGGTAACCAGCGCGATGCCGTTGGGCAACTGCACGACCTTTCGCCATCGCTTGAGCATCTCGTAGTCGAAGCCGAGCTTCTCGAGGTTGACAAGCACGTTGCGGTTGTCGATCACGCGGATGACGACCTTCTCGCCGAACTGCCCGGCAAGCGTCGAGACGCGAAGGTCGATGGGCCTGCCGCCCATCATCACGTGGATGCCGCCGTCCTGGGGCAGGCGCCGCTCGGCGATGTCGAGGTTGGCCATGATCTTGATGCGGCTGGAGATGCTGGGCAGCATCTTGTACGGCGGGTGGAGCTTCTCGTAAAGCCGCCCGTCTATGCGGTACCGCACGCGCAGGGCGTTGTCGTCCGGCTCGATGTGGATGTCCGACGCGCCATCGCGGACCGCGTTGTAGATCAGGTAGTTGACCAGCTTGATTACCGGCGAGCCTTCGGCCGCGACTTCCTGGTCCGCGATGTCCTCCATCTGCGCCTCGACGATGGACAAGTCCGACGAGTCGAAGTCGTCGATGATGTCGTCTATGACGAAGACGTTGGCGGCAGGAAGGTGCGTGTCGAGCGTGGACTTGATGTCCTTGGCCGAGGCGCAGACGACCATCACCTCGCAGTTTGTCAGCCGGCCTATCTCCTCCAGCAAAAAGACGTTTGCCGGCTCATTGACCGCCAGTGCCAGGCGGTTGCGGACCTTGAACAGCGGCAGGACGTTGTGGCGTTCGAGGAACTCACGGGGCAGCACGTCCATGATCTTTGGGTCGGCCAGGCGAGGCGAGACCCTCGCGAACGGGACGCCGTATGCGCTGGCCAGCGCCTTCATCACGTCCTCTTCCTGGCAGAGGTTGAGCTTGCGCAGCACCTCGCCCAGAAGCAGGGCGTTGCCCGTCTCCTTCTGGTAGGCCAGGGCCTGATCGAGTTGCTCGGCCGTCAGCACGCCCTGCGCTATCAGCAACTGGCCGAGTTGAAGTTTCTGTCCGGCGTTGGTGATCATATACTTTCTCCCGCGCGGCCGGTCATGCCGGCAAGCTCTTGACGGCCTCGTGGGTTTCCTTGTAGACCTCGAACATCGACCGCAGACGGGTGAATTCGAGGATCAGCATCACGTTCTTGTCCGGGCGGACCAGCTTGACCTGACCGAACCGTTCCGCCAGACGGTCCTGGAGATCGAGGAGGTACTCCAGGCCGGCGGAGTCGATGAACGGCACGCCCTCGATGTTGAACACGACGTCCACCACCTCGTCGGACTCCAGTTGGTGGTCCACGGCCTGGCGCACCGCGCCGAGGACGTCGTCGGTGAACTCGCCCTTGATGTTGAGAATGACGGCGTGTCCGTAGCTTTCGGTGTTTATGTTCATACTGCGTCCTCCTGTGCGACATGGATCGGGAAGACGGTCTTGGCGGGCTGGCAAAGCTCCTTGAGCAGGTTTTCGAGGTCCCAGTCGAGCAGATGGGCGACGACCTCGGGGGCGAACTGGGTGCCTGCGCCCTTTCGCACCTCGTCGATCACCGCCTCCAGCGGCAGGGCCTTGCGGTAGGTGCGGTCGCTGCTCATCGCGTCGAAGCAGTCGGCCAGGCCGATGATCCGCGCATCCAGCGGCACCTCATCTCCGTAAAGCCCCTGCGGGTAGCCGCGCCCGTCAAGCCGCTCGTGATGGCAGAGGATGCCCGCGATAACATCGTCCAACTGCCTGATCCCGCCGAGGATCTTCGCGCCCAGGCCCGGGTGCTTCTTGACCGCCTCGTACTCCTGGGGCGTCAGCCGGCCCGGTTTGCACAGCACGCTCTCCGGCACGCCGATCTTGCCGATGTCGTGCATGAGTCCGGCCAGGTAAATCTGCTGGACCCGCTGGGCGGGCAGGCCCATGCTTTCGGCCAGACGCTTTGAGATGATCGCCACGCGATTGGAATGCCCGCACGTGTACGGGTCCTTGGCGTCGATCGTCGCCGTAAGGGCGTGCAAGACGCCCATCAGCAGGTCCTGAAGGTCCGCGTACAGCATGTTGTTGGTCAGGAACACCGTGGACTGGTTGCCGATCGAGCTCATCAGCTTGATGTCCACGCTGTTGAAATCCCCGGATTCCTTGTTGAACGCCAGCAGCATGCCCATCGTCTGCTCGCCCAGCAGCGGCACGGCCACCAGGTTCCGAACGGCCTTGCCAAGGTCCGGACGGGTGCTCCAGGTGAACTGGTTCTCCACCACCACGCGGCTGTTCTGCGCCAGCATGGGCGTGATCCGCGTGGCCGCCAGGAGCATGATCTGCTCCTTGGTCAGGCCCAGTTCACCGGCGACGACGACCGTGTCCTCATGCACTGCCGGCGGGTGGGCATACATCACGGCCGCCGCGGCCGAGAGGTTCATCACCTCGTTGACCTCCCTGCACACGGCCAGCAGGAAGGCGTCGGGCGACTGCGTGACCTTCATCGATCCGCTGATGGAGTACAGCAGGCTGAGCTCCTCGTAGGTGGTCGAGAGGTTCGTCGACAGCGTGGACAACTCGCAGTTTGCCACGTGCAGCGCCTGCTCGTTCTCGACGACCCACTCCAGCCAGGGCAGGATTTCCTCGCACCTCAGCCGCTCGTGGCGACAGGCATCCCGCGCCATGGCAAGCATTGTGAGGCGGTCGAGGTGCAGCTCGTCGCAGCGCCTGGCGATGAACTCCTCATCCCGCCAGAGAGCGCCGGGCCAGCACGACGCGACGGCGCCGACTATCCGGCGTCGCTTGCGGACCGGCACGGCGATCACGTCGCAGCCGCCCGGCAGGCGCGTCGCGACGGGCTTTGAGTCGCCGGCTGCCCGCATGGCGATTTCCCGCATGCTCTGGCAGCACGCCCCGCCGGCGTCGGAGACGGTCCGGCAGAACTCGCAGCAGGGCTGGAAATCGCCCACGCGCTTGCCGTCCGGGCTCCAGACGCTTAATTCCAGGTGCAGATCGCCGGCGCGGTCGGTGAGCCTCTGGAACATCGGTTCCATCTCGGCAAGTATCTGACATGTGCTTGTCTGTGCCAGGTTCATGCCTGCTCCGCACCCGCCTTAGTGCCGGCGGAAGCCAGCAACTCGTTAACCTTCTGAAGGACTTCCCTCGGGCTGAAAGGCTTGGCCAGAACCGCCGAGATCCTGGCGGCCTCCATTTCCTCGGGCTCGATGTCAAAGCCGCGGGCCGTAAGCATGATCGCGGGGATGTCCCGCGTGGCCTCCTGCCCGCGCAATCGCGTACACAACTCCAGGCCGGTCATCAGCGGCATCTGAAAGTCGGTGATGAGCAGGTCGGGCCTCTCGGCCATGCACAGCTCCAGTGCCTCCTCGCCGTCGACCGCCGTGATCACCTCGAAACCCGCGTTGCGGAGCTTCATGGAAACCACGTGGAGGATGTGGGCCTCATCGTCGGCAACCAGGATCTTCTTGCTGCTCATTGTCACACCTGCCTTCTTGGCTTGGCCCGTTCAATGCATCACGGGAAGCTCGAACGTGAATGTGCTGCCGCTTCCTTCCGTGCTGGTAACAGACAGCTTGCCGTCGTGAACCGTCTCGACGATATGCTTGACCAGCGTCAACCCAAGTCCCGTCCCCTTGGCCAGTTTGTTGTTGGCCTTGACGCGGTAGAACTTGTCGAATATGTGGGGCAGTTCGTCGGCGGCGATCCCCGCGCCGTTGTCCGAGACTTCGCAGAAGCTCATCCCGCGGCGCTCGTCCACTCCCACGCCGACCGTGACCGTGCCGCCATTGGGCGTGTACTTTATCGCGTTGGACACCAGGTTCATCACCGCCTGGTAGATCATGTCGTGATCCGCCTCGACCTGGTAGTAGATCGGGGTCAACTGGCTGACCAGCTTGATGTCCTTGAGCTTCGCCTGCGGGGCCGCGACGTCCAACACCTGCTTGACCACGCCGGGCAGGCTCACCGCCTCGCGGACGACCTTGACCACCCCGGACTCGATCCGCGATATGTCCAGGATGTTCTCGATCAGCCGGTGCAGGCGGTCCGCCTCGGTCGAGATGATCTCGTAGAACTCGCGCTTGGTGTCCTCATCCTCGGCCTCGCCGTCCATGAGCATCTCGACGTACGCCTTGATCGACGCCAGCGGAGTCTTCAACTCGTGCGAGACGTTCGAGACGAAGTCCGTCTTCATGCGGGCGATGTCCTTCTCCCGCGTCACGTCGTGCAGCACCGCCACCACGCCCGAGACCTCCTCGCCGGGCGCCAAGATGCAACTCAGCGTGATGCTGAACGTCCGCGGCGCGCCCTTGCTGTCGATGCTGTGCTCGACAACCTTCCGCGTGAATCCGCTGCCGTGGCTGCGGGTCTCGCGGATCAGCCGCACCAGCGTGCCGTCTGAAACGATCCGGTCGATGTTCTTGCGGACCGCCGATGCCAACTGGAAGCCCAGCAGTTTCTCGGCCGCGTCATTGGCCAGAAGAAGCTCGTCGAACCTGTTGGTCACGATCACCGCGTCCGAAATCGAGAATATGATCGCCTCGGTGTGGTGCTTCTCCGCGGCGGCGATCCGGGCCTGGATCTGCAGCTCCCGGTTCTCCGAGCGCAGCTTGGCCAGGTTCTTGCGGATCACGGTGAGGTATTCGTTCAGCGGGCGAACCACCAAACCGAGCTCCTCGCCGTCTTCCACTTCCACCGTGCCGATCTCGTCGGCGTCCTTCAGCTTGAGCAGTTGCCTGCTGATGGAGTCCACGCTGCGATGCACCTTCCGCCTGAAGCCGATGAGGATCATCAAGGTCAGCGCGGCCAGCATGAATGGAACGAGGTACCCCAGCCTGGCGTCCGGCGCGTTCGGCTTGTACGCAACCACCATGGTCGCGTAGTAGGCCGCGCAGGTGCCCAACGCGACGACGGCAAGTCCCGTCAGTCCAACTCTCTTGGCGGTAGTCACGCTCTCTCCAATGCCTGCGGCGAGCCCCGGCAGCCAGGCCGGGACCGTTCGGCCAGACACCCTGTCTACTGGACCTTCGAGAGGTCCTCTCCGTTGATCGACGACTGAAGAAGCTGCTTTGCCAGCACGCTGAGCGGATCGAGGCGAACCGCCTCGGCGTAGCACTTTGCGGCCAGGTCCCTCTGCCCCAGCGCGGCATGCGCCCGGCCAAGCAGGCACCGGACCGTTGGGTTGTCGGGATGATCCGCGGCCGCGCCGGTCAGCACGAACACGGCTTTCGCCGGCTGGCCGTCCTTCAGCATGGCACAGCCCAGAAGCAACTGGGCGTTCACATCCCCGGCTGCGAGCATCAAGGCCCGCTGGGCCGAACCCACAGCGCGCGGCGTGTCGTCCATGGCAAGGGCCGCCCGCGACAGCGACAGCCAGACCTCCACCTGCTGAGGCTCGCGCTGGCTGGCGGTGAAGTAGGCGTTGAACGCATTGCGGCCCTGGCCCTGTGCGAGGTAAGCGTCGCCCAGCATCAGGTAGACCCACGTCGGGGCCTCGTAGTTCTTCCGGGCGAGAAGCTCCGTCAGATTGTCCACGAGTTGAGCGTGCTTGCCGGCCCCGACTTGGGCCCGCGCCAGCAGCTCGGCGTAACGGACGTTCTGGAAGTCCATGTCACGGAGGCGCTGGATGTACTCGACCGCCTTGTCGTACTCCTTGCCCATCAGTGCCAGCCGCCCGGCCAGTTCGTACATGGCCGCATCGTCCGGCGCCTTGGGCAGGTAACTCTCGATCTGCAACATCGCCGCCCGGTCCCGGCCCAGGGCAACGAGCACCTCCGCCGAGGCCTTGATCGGCGAGAGGTCCGACTCGTCCAGGCCGTACGCCCGGCGGTAGGTGTCCAGAGCCTCCTCAAGCCGCCCGCTCTTCTCCTGGGCAACGCCAAGGTAGTACACCGCCTTGGCATCCTGGGGATTCGCCTGGCAGGCGCGGCTTAGAATGTCCGCCGCCTCGGTGAACCTGCCCTTCTCGATCAGCACCCTGGCCAGCACGATCCTGGCCTCCTGGTTGTCCGGCTCGATTTGCAGGGCCTGCTCGGCCGCCTTGTGCGCGTCATCCAGCGCCCCGGAGGCAAGCCTGTTTTCAGCCACGCGAAGTGCCACGGACGCCCGGGCGCTGGACCACCGATGCTCCGCATCACCCTGCTGCTTGGCGAACTTCGTTCCATGCTGGCAGCCGGAGGCAATCAGCACCACGATTCCAGCCAGTATCCATTTATTCATGACCAAACTCCCGCTTGACAACATCGGCATCGTCCTGGCTTGTCTCCGCATCCGCCGGTTCGGGCTCGTCCGGCTCCGGCTCGGCCATCTGGTCTTCGGCCGGCTGGGGGTTCGCCTGTGCGACCGGCTCCTGCTGTGGCCCGGCCGACTGGGGCTCGGTCACCTGTGCCCCCGCCGGCTTGTCCTGAGCGGGCTTTGGCTTGGGGGCCTCGACCGGCGGCCTGGCGTTGGTGGGGACCTGGATTTCCACCTTCACATTGGACTGTTCGATCAGGCCCGTCAGCGGCATGGGGCCCGGCGGGTCGATTACCGGCTGGATGCCCAGGGCCTTGCGAACATCCTCGGGAATTTTCTCGGCATTCAGCGGGCGGTCCGGCGGGATCACGGTCTTGTAGCACTTGCCGAGTTCCTGCATGATCATCCGCTCGACGACATAGCGGGTCGGGGCATTCTGGACCTCATCGGCCCAGTAGGCCTTCCGGGTAAGCTGTTCCTTCAGGCTGATGGCTTCGGCGAGTCTTGGCCTGATCGACAGGGCCATGTCGAGGTCCCACATTGCCTGCTCGCGTTTGCCTTCGCTGAGGGCCTGCTTGGCCGATCTCGTGTAGCTCATGGCCAGGCGCTCGCTGGACCACCACTGGAGCCCGTTTCTGGCGCCCACGTGGATCCTCTCGGCGTCGTTGCGCATTTGCCTGCTGACGGCCTCGTCGACCTCGTTGCTTATGATGTGCGGCGTGATGAGGATGATGACCTCGTTGCGCTCCGTGCTGTCGCTGTTGGTCCGAAAGAGCGTCCCGATGTACGGGATGTTGCCGAGCACCGGAATCTGTTCCTTCCCGGTCTTGGTGCCCTCCTTGAACAGGCCGCCTATCACTATCGTGTGCCCGTCCTTGACCATGATGTTGCTGGTAACCTCGGTGGTTGACTGCCAGGGCAACTCGTTCTCGACGCCGCCGCTGGAGTCCTCCGGGTGGATCTCCATGCGGATGTACTTGTCCCTGCCCACGAAGGGGCGGACCACCAGCTTGGTGCCGGTTTCCAGGAACTCGACGGTCTCCATGGCGGTAGTCTCGGTATGGGTCGTCGTCTTGTAGCCGTCGCGCCTGCCGATCAGCACCTCGCCGCGCTGCTTGTTGATGATCATCAACTTGGGATTGGCGATGACGGTCACGTCCGTAACCGTCTCAAGGGCGGTGATGAAGAAGGACATGTCGTTGCCGAATATCCCCAACGTCATGCCGCCCGAAATCGGCGTGAAGTCCGTCCGGAAGTTGACCCCGCTTTGTCCGACGGCTTTGTCGGACGTGAACGTCGGGGCGCCGGACGTGGACCACGTCGCGTTTGACTTGCCCAAGTCCGTCCCGCCGCCCAGAGCGTTGAAGTTGACGCCCAGTTTGTTGTTCTCGGTCAGCTTGGCCGAGAGGATCGTCGTCTCGACGAGCACCTGGTCAGGCTTTACGTCTATTTCCTCCAGGAGCTTGGCCACATGGTCAAGCGCATCGGGCACGTCGCTGACAACCAGCGTGTCGCTGTTGGGGAAGCTGTTTCCGCCCGTCTCGGTCTTGCTGGCGGTTATGCCGACTGCCGAGGCCGGGGAAACCACCACCTTACCCGACTCCGACAGTGCCGGGGCCACCAGCACCATCGCGTCGGCGGCCGGTATGTACGAAAGCTTGAAGGCCCTGACGATGGGCTTGATCTTGGCCTTCAGCAAGGCAGCCTTCCGATCCGCGGTGTAAACGTATATTGAACCGTCCTGCTCGATGTATGTAAATCCGCTGGAGGCCATCACGGCATCCAGGGCCTGCTCGAAGGTCACGCCGTAGAGATCGATGGTGACCGTGCCCTGAATGTCCTTCGTGCAGATGATGTTCCGGTTGCCCTGGACGCTGAGGAGTTGGAGCACGCCGCGAAGGTCGTCGCCCCGCACGTGGATTTCAAACGTGCCCGGGCGCGTAAGAGCCACCGATGCCCGCTCCTTGGCGGGCGCGTTCGGATCGGCCTTAGGCGCGGCAGCGACGGCGGGCTTGGCCGCCCGCGGCAACCCGGGCGAAGCGGACTTCCGCGGCGTCTGGGCCGGGGCCGTGGCAGGCGACGCCGCGGCGGCCTCATCCGGCGTCGCCGGCGCCGTGGTTGCCGCGGGTTCCGGCGGCGAGGTCTCCACCTGCGCAAGGGCCGTCGAGGCGGACAGGCAGGCGCATATGCCAACTATGGCAACTGCCATTATGAGCCGCCTGTGGAGTTCAAACCATTCGTACCGTTTCATCTCGTGTCTCCTTCCCAACTGGTCGTCTCACGGACAACCGACACTTTTGACTATGCCGCCAGCGCCTCCCAAGGCGTCGGCGGCCACTTTCAATTCGCCATTTTCAGCACCACGCGGATGCCTGATTTCTCCAACTGACAACTGCGCGAGTTGATCTCGACAATCTGGAAGTCGCTGATCCAGTCGCCCGCCCGCAGCACCCGCCCGTTTATGATTGCCGTGGGAACCGCGCCAACGACGGTGCTCTGAAGCGACAAAGCCTTGGCCCGGGCCTGGACCTCCCGCTTGGCGGCCTCGGCTTTGGCGGTCGGGTCGATTACCTGAGTGGAGGAAACCACCGTGCTCGGCTTGGCCTTCTCCTCGACCGGATAGTACGCCACGTTCGGGGTGAAGATGTCCCGGTCGACCGGCGCCCTCTGAGTGGCCGCGGACGAGTCGCCCTGCCGGTTGCCGCCCTTGGGCAGGCTGGGAGCCTGGACGGTGTTTGCCGGCCTGCGAAGGCTCGTCGCGCCGCCGGCGTCGGAGGCCCGCACCGTCGCGGCCGAGCCGGCACTGGGCGAGCCGGCCCGGCGGGCGACCTCGCGCACGCCGACTATCAGCAACACCAGCGCCAGCACGCCCAGAATGGCCGTCTTCTTGGGGTCTCGCCGCAACCCGGCCAGCAGGCGGTCTTTCAGGTTCGGGTTTGTCGACTTCGAATTGCTCATGCGACTCTCCCTAGCTCTCCACGAAGTAAATGTTCATGAGGATTTCTATGTCCAGGTTCCACGATTCGCCCGGCTCGGGGGGTTCGCCTTTGTTTGAAACCGTGATCCTCTCAACCTGCGTGAGCCGCTCCATCTGGCTGAGCCGCCTGAGGAAACTGGCCAGCGACAGGTACGTCCCGCGGAATCGCAGCGTGATCGGCAGCGTGTGGAACAGCTCCGACCGCCTCGGGCTGCCAGGCTCGATGAGCTGGTTAACCAGGCTTTCCTGGGACAAATCGCCGCTGATCTCCCGAAGGAAACCGCCCAGCTCGATCTGCCTGGGCAGACGCTGGTCGAAGTTGGTGTAACACTTCTTGAGGTCCTGGACCTGCCTTATCATGGCAGGCACGACCGAGCAGAGTCGGACGTTTTCCGACATCCGGACATTCTCCCGGCTGATCGCCGTGCGAAGGCCGGTCAGCTCCCGCTGCTGGGGAATGTACACCAGCACCATTGCGGCGGCGATAATGGCCGTCAGGATTGCCAGAACGATAAAGTTGTTTCGCGTTGCCTGAGTCACGGCATTGCTCCTGCAATCATCTCGTCAAGTAGCAGTTGGCCTGGAACTCCCGGGCCACGCGGTTGCGGAACTTGACATTCTTCGCGTAGCCCATACTCACGTCCTCGAAGAGCTTGTTGCCGGCGAGTTGACCGATGAAATTGGCCACGTCAACGTCCGTCGGCGCCATCCCCGTCAGCACCAGCCTGACGCGCTTGACGGTCTTCTCCTTCGCCGCGCCGCCGCGAGAGACGGGCTGGTTCGAAGTGTTGCACTTCTCGGCCGGGTCGGCGGCGACCTGGATGGCGACGGTTTCCATCGTCATGCTCGTCAGCGTGAGGTTCTCGGGCATGACCTTCTGCAATTCGCCCAGGACGTCGAGCGTCACGACGCGCCGGCCCAGTTGCTCCTCGATGCGGCTCTTGATCATCAGTTCGGCCAACTGCTGGTTAAGCTGGTCCCGCAGCGCCATCTGGCTGTCCATGGCCCGGCCTCGGCTGCAAAGCATTTCCAGCTCGCCTCGGGCCTTGTCCACGCGCAACTGGAAGACGTAAGTCATCACGCCCAGCCCGGCGATGCACAGCGCCATCAGGTAGCCCTGACGGATCAGATGGCGGCGCCGCCAACGCTGGTCCTTGATGCGTTCAGGCAGAAAGTCGATCTGGTTCATTGTTGATCTTTCGCGCGGTGCGCTCGTACTGGGCGGACCTGAACGCCAGTCCGGCACAAAGGTTCCATTCCGCAAGCATCCCGCGCCGATCGCCGCCAAGGTCAACCGCCGACGTGTCTATTCCGCGCAGCGGCTGGGCGATCTGGCACTCGATGTTCAACTGTTCGCCCAGCAGCTTCATCACTGCCGGGTCGTATGCCTGCCCGCCGGTCATCATCACCCGCTTGGGCCTCATGCCTCGGAAGGTCACCGAGCAGTACCGAAGGCACAGGGCTATCTCCCGCCCAAGTTCCTCGACCTTGCCGCGGACCGCGTCGACAATCGTCCACGACATGGAGTTGGGGTCGCCGGGCGGAGATTCGCCGTCCGAGTCCTTGTCCGCGTTGGCAAGCTCGCCGATAATCTGGCGGCGAAGCTCGGCGGCTTCCTCGACGGAAAGGTTCAACTGCCGGGCGACCGCCTCGGCCAGGTCTTTGCCGCCGATATCGATCCTCTTAATCAGGATCAGGCCGCGCCCCCGCCCGACAATGACCTTGGTGGACGAGTACCCCAGGTCGACGACCACGGTGATCTCGTTCTCATCGGCCCGGCGGCGTAAGCGCCGCTCGAACGGGCGGAACATGGCCTGCGGCTCGGGGTCGAGATGCTCGGGGCTTAGCCCCATCTCGGTGAGCATCGCCACGTGCGAGTCGATCACCTCGGTCGTCGCGGCCAGGAGAATCACCTCCTGGCAGTTCTCGGCGCCCTGGCGGATCTGCCCGGCATTGATGCAGTGTAGTTGGTCCGGGGCGAAGTCGCGCCCGAACCTCTCCTTGGCCTCCCACCGGACGGCCTCGTCCATCTCGGAGGGCGACATGATCGGCAGCCGCACGTTCTTGATCATCAGGTCGTTGCTGGACAGTGACGAAATCACCCGCCTGCCGGAGAAGCTGCCCTTATGGAGCATTTCCTTCACGGCCCGAACGACCAGTTGCCGCCAGGAATCCCCGCTGCGCGGCGCGGAGCCGGGCAACTGCCAGTGCCCGCCTGCGCGGACGGACATGGTGCCGCCGACCGATTGCATCTGGAGCATCTTTATGCAGTCAGTCCCCACGTCCAGCGCGATAGGCCATCGCTTCTTTGGAACAAGAAAATCCAGCATGCCCTATTCCTCTTAAACCGCCCGTCAGCATCACGGGGTAACTACGCTCACGGTCCCGGTAACGCTCGTCACGTCGATCCGGTACGTCCGCGAACCGCCCAGCACGGTTACGCTTCCTCCGGCATTCGGCGAGCCTAACTCGTCAAAAACGACGCTCGCAACGCCGCCGAAACTCGCCGATGCCAGGTCCACCTGGTCAAAATCGCCTCCCGTGCGAAAGTCCACGAGATAGCCTTTGTTGGTCATCGGATGTTTCAGCAGGCCACTTGCGTTAGACAATGTGTACCTGTCGGTGTCCGGGTAAAATCGCACGGTTGCCGGCGATTGATTGGTGATGGCATAGCTCTGGGCGTACTGGATGTCCGTTGCGATCGCGCGCGCCGCGCTGACGGCCTCCATCTCGCCGGCGCCCGTCATCAGCGGAACGATCATGGCCCCGGCAATGGCCATGATCACCACGACCACCAGCACTTCCACCAGCGTGAAGGCTTGCACGGCGTTACTCGCCGGACTTGTCCGCGGCCTTGCCATTTTCAACCACCTGGACTTTCGCCTTGCCCGTCTCGAAGAGCCGGGTAAGGGCCTCAAGCTTGGAAGTCTGGTTCTCCAACTCCTTGATCATCATGTCCCGCTGGCGCCCGGCGTCCGGGATGCCCGCCCCGGGCGTCGACGGGGCCGCCGCCACCGCCTGGTCACCCCCTGCCGGCGTCAGCGGCTGAGCCCACAAAGCCACTATCAGCACCGTCAACAGCACGGCGATCACTGTCAGGCAGCTCCGCGTGTAGACGTCCACTCGAATCTCAACTGTCCGTCGTGTCTTGCCCATCGTCATGTCTCCAATGAACCCATGTTCTCTCACTTCTCCCACTTCACCAGCTCAACCGACGCCTGGCGGGCCTTGTAGAGGCTGTCGATCTGGCTGGCCGTCAGGGCCTTGTTGAACATCGCCACCTCGTCGATCGTCCCGAGGAAGGGCCTGCTCGTCTCGCCGTCGGGGTTGCCGCCGATCCAGGCCGGCACGTCATTGTTCTGCGCTATGTTGCCGAACTTCAGACCGGTGCCCACCAACTGTGAGTTCTTGTACAGTTTCATCCAGGTCCCGTCGTAAGTCGCCGTGGCCAGCGTCCAGACGCCGG
The DNA here is from genome assembly GCA_964402305.1 of uncultured Planctomycetaceae bacterium. Lineage (GTDB taxonomy): Bacteria > Planctomycetota > Phycisphaerae > SM23-33 > SM23-33 > JAUWQU01. The sequence continues at coordinate 15,724 of CAYOBS010000012.1, forward strand.
CCTCGAGCTTGCCGGTCGTGGCCTCGAGCGTCGAGGTCGAAACGCCGGTCCGAAGACGCATCCGTAGCACCAAATCGGCGCCGTTGCGGACCGTGCCGAGCATCCAGTAGTGGTCATCGGCCTGAATGCCATTGGCCTTGGATATGAAGCGAAGATTGTCGATGTTGAAGGCGTCGGCCTTGAACCAGCACAGGATCGTCATCTTGCTTCCGGACAGGTCCCACTTCTTGAGGTCGACGTAGTCGTTCATCCCGTCAAAGTGTACCGCTTTGTCCGTGTCCCCGCAGATGGCGCCCGGCTGGCCTAGCTGTGGAGCGTTCTTGTACTTGCCGTCTTTCGACCCGGGCACGTCAAGGGCCGTGTCGCCGCTTGTCTCCCCCAGCCGCCACAGGTGTATGGGGGCCAAGGCCGTCACCTTGTCGTTGTACTGGCTGTATATCCGCGTCACGGCCTGGCTGGTCCGCGTGATGCCCCGCGACGTGCCTCGGGCCGTTACCGTGTACTGCAAGGGCGTGCCCGTCGGCTGGGCGTACATCACGTACTGTCCCCCGTCGGAATCGAGTTGGAACGGCCCCAACGGATAGGCCGCGGTCGCCCCCAGCAGGGCCGGCGACTCCGTCCGCAGCATCCACAGTGCATGCTGCACGCCTGACTCAGCCAGGTACATGGCCTCGGCGGCGTGGACCATGTTCGTCGAGCTTGCCAGCTTCACCGACGCTATCGACATGTAGCTCATGCCCATGATCGACGCCGCCACGACCACCGTCAGCACGAGCATCATGGCGATTCCGCGCTGTCTTTTGTTGGCTCTGTTCATGTTCGTTCCCGGCTAGTTCAGCACGTAGCTGCCGGTGGTGCCGGACACTTTGGCGGTGCTTGGCGCCCGGAGCATGACCGCGCCGTACTGCGTTACCGTCTGACCGTCGGCGCCGACCACCAGCTTGAACTTCAGCAGGCGAGTCAGCGGCGCCGGCGTGTCCGGGTACACGACGAAGGACTGAACGTTGCGGGCCAGGACGCTGGTCACGTCGTACTGGACGTACGTGGGCGCGCTGGTAGCCACACTGGCCGAGGTCAACGTCGACAACGCCAGGGATGTGTCCAGGGCCGTTTTGGTGGCTGCGCTCAGCGAGTCCGGGAATACCGTCATGCGCTGCATGAGCTGCCTGGTCGATGTGTCGAGGAAGATCTTCGTCACCTCGGAGACGTTGATTTTGCCCGCATCGGTCGCGTCGTTGGTCCAGACCACCATCTTGTCGCCGGATGCCGCGGTTATCAGCAGGGCCGGACGCATCATCCCCTCCAGCCTGACGGCGGCGACCCGCCCGCTCTGGAGGTACTCGTAGTAGGCCTCCGCGCGTTGGTTGAAGTTCGACACCGCCGCCGCCACGCCTGTGACGGCCAGGCCGATCACCGTCGTGATGGCCAGCGCCAGCACAAGCTCCGCCAGCGTGAAGCCTCTCCTGCATCTGTGCATCCATCTCTCCTTTGCGTCACGGGAGCCAGTGGACCAGCCGCGTCATTTTCACGATAGGCTGGCCGTTGTATCGGATTTCCACCACCACGCGCATGAAGCTGGGCTGCTCGGTAACAACCTGACCGGTCACGTAGACGTAACCGACCGTAACGTGCCGGCTGAGGCCCGCGGCGACGGCATAGGTAATTACCTGCCCGGCGGGGTCGAGAACCTGGCCTGCCGTTTCCGTGTAGCCGTGGTAGTCGTCAATGGCCGAGTAGCTCGACCGCGGCGTCTCCCCGGCATCGGGCCCGAAGCGGCTCACGGGCTCCGGCGCCGTGTCGCCTGGCTCCACGAACGGCTTGAGGAGTATTTCCTCCATCAGGTCTTGTGCGAGGCTTACCGCGAGGGTCTGGCGGCTCTCGACGTCCTGGCTTCGCGCGCCGCACGTGAAAGGCATAATGGCGGCCACGACCGCTATTGCCAGGATCACCGAGGCCATCAGGGCCTCGATCAGCGTGAAACCCGCGCGTGATTGTCTCGTCGCTGCGCTCATCTTTCGGTCGGCCAATCCTCGGGCCATCCGTCAATAGTCGAAGTAAGGGACCCCGTTGTTGTCCGTGCCAGGGCTGTCCGACTTGAACGTCATCGAGGATGGCTGGTAAATCCACCCGTACTGGTCCGCCGGGCTGTTTGGAAGCGCATCCGACGCCGACAGGACCCGCACGGAAGACTTCCCGTTGAACGGGTTGGTGGGGACCTCCCTCATGTAAGGTCCGTAAGGGTAGCCTGGCGTGTTGACCGCCGCGGTGGCGCCCGCCGGGTTAGACGACCTGGTGACGTGGCCCAGCATAACCGCCTCGGTAGGAGTCTTGGTGGTATCGCCGTCGGGGAAGCCTGGCGGCACGCCATTGTGCTGGGCCTTGAAGACCTCCAGTTGCGTGCGCATGACGCGAAGGTCGTCCATGAGCATGGACGCCCGAGCACTTTGGGTGGCCGAGGAAAACTGCGGGATAATCATCACCGCGAGAATGCCGAGGATGATCACCACGATCAGAATCTCAACCAGGGTGAAACCTTTTTGAACAGTCATTTTGGCACCCATCCCGGTCCCGCTTGCATGGCGGGACTCAGCATAACCCGCCCGGCAGACCCAAGCGCCAGAACCCGGCCGGAAACGCCGAAGCGCCTCCGACCGGGTCTGTGCTCGTTGCCGCCGTCATGCCCGGCCACAAAGCCCAGGCGGTGACGGCAAGCTGGTTACCTGTCGATGTACTCGGTCGTGTTGACGCCGAAGTTGCCGGTCGTCGAGTTGAACCACCAGCCTTCCGTGCCGCTGGCCGTGTTCGGATCGGCCGCGGCAGTCGCGTCGCGAACGGCGCTGCTGTTGTTGAACCCGTTGGTCGGGAACTTGCCCAGGTATGATCCCAGGGTTCCGCCGGCGACGCCGTCAATGGTGGTCTTGCCGGTCAGGTGAGGGACGAAGTTGCCGATCGTCCACGTGCCGCTAACGGTGCCGGGATAGTTATCCTTGTGCTGCACCTTGTACAGCTCGATCTGGCTGCGGGCGGTCTGGAGGTCGCTGACCAGCGCGGACACGCGAGCGTCGTTCGACGCCTCGGTGAACTGCGGGATCACGATTGCCGCCAGGATGCCAAGGATGATTACGACGATCAGAATTTCGACCAGGGTGAAACCAGTGTTCTTTCGAGTCATGGAACTATTCCTCCAACGTCTTGTTGTTTGGCCCACTATGGGCACTGCTTGTTGTTTCGCCCACTATGGGCACTACACACTCTTGCCTTCTGTCAGAAAAACCTCCGTGTCCTATCGTTCACCTCCATGTTGCGATTTATGTCGATATTTCCAGGTTATCGGGGTCGTCTTGCGGGGCACTTACACGGCCTTCGCGCGTGATTCCAGGGGCTTGGCTGCTGCCATCCTCCGGCAGGGGCGTCCCATCGGCTCACTTCACCTCCTCTCCAGGACGACCGCACGCAACGTGCCTCCGCACCATACGACCCGCAAAAGCGGCTGCATCGCACACCGGGCCGGCTTCCGACCGACCCAGGGTGACTATCGGCCGCTTCCGCGGGCATCTTGATTAAGTATGGAATTGTCGACCCGCCGGGGAACGAACTGCCGGAAAGGTGCGCCGCGCTTCAAACAACCAGCGCCTGCGCCGGCGATGAAATGACTTCCATCGGCGTTCCCTTCGGCAGCCCGGCTGTCCCATCATCGGGACCCGCGGCTTTGCGCACCAGGCTTCAACTCGCCCGGATTGCCTTTTCGAGGAACACTGCTTGCAGCCGCTCATACAGGCTGCAAGCCGCACAAAGGGTAATGTATAATTCAGACCTCTAAATGCAAAATTGCGTGTGCGGTTTTTACTGTAGCCGGGGCATGCGAGGGAGTGCCGCCAGTGCCCTCACTGGCGGAATCCGGAAGCGATTGATAGGGAAATCGCCGGTGAGGGCACCGGCGGCACTCCATAGCCCCGTTGACCGACGAGCCTGGGTATGCTTCAATCTCGGGCATGAACGATCAGGCAGGCACATCGCAAGGGCCGCTGCGGCTGGGGGTGCTGCTCAGCGGCGGCGGGCGGACGCTTCTTAACATTCTCGACGAGGTCCGCGCCGGGCGGCTGGCCGCCGAGGTGGCGGTCGTGATCGCCTCGCGCCAGTGCAAGGGCGCCGAGCGAGCGGCCGAGGCCGGGCTGGACGTGCGGGTCGTGCCCTACAAGCTGATGCCCGACCCGGCAAAGTACTCATCCGCCCTGACGGGCATCCTCGACGAGGCCGGCGTGGAACTCGTCTGCCTGGCGGGCTTCTTGTCCATGTGGACCATTCCGGATCGCTATCTCGGGCGGGTAATCAACATTCACCCGGCCCTGCTGCCGAGTTTCGGCGGCAAGGGCATGTTCGGGCATCACGTTCACGAGGCCGTGCTCAAGCGCGGCTGCAAGGTCTCGGGCTGCACGGTCCACTTCGTGACCAACGAGTATGACGCCGGGCCGATCATCCTCCAGAAGTGCGTGCCGGTGCGGGACAACGACTCGCCCGACGACCTGGCCAAGCGAGTTTTCGAGAAGGAATGCGAGGCATACCCCGAGGCGATCCGCCTTTTCGCGGCCGGGCGGCTGAGCATCGAGGGCGGCATCGTGCGGGTCCTCTGAAGGGAATGCGGTTGCGTGGCGGGGACAATATCTGCTATATTACCTTGTCTGGTTTGGGCTGTATTTACACTCGAAGCCCGACCACCCACCCGTATCGGCAGCAGCAGTAAGAGGACCCATGAGCCAAGACAACGCCAAAAAAGCCAAATTCGAACTTCAGGACGTGCCGGAGCCGAACCTGTATCGCAACATGTTCAGCTACACGGAGTTGCCGCTGGTGCTATTCGACGGCCAGGCCGTGGCGATGCACCCCGCCGAGGACATGTGGATAACCGACACCACCTTCCGCGACGGCCAGCAGGCCCGGCCCCCCTACACGGTCCAGCAGATCGTTGACCTTTACGAGCTCGAGAGCAAGCTCGACGGCGGCACGGGCACCATACGCCAGAGCGAATTTTTCCTTTATTCCAACAAGGACCGCCAGGCCGTAGACCGCTGCCGCGAGCTTGGCAGGCAGTTCCCGCAGGTCACCGGGTGGATCAGGGCCGTCAAGAGCGACTTCAAGCTGGCCAGGGAGATGGGCCTGCCGGAGACGGGCATCCTGGTAAGTTGCAGCGATTACCACATTTTCCTCAAGCTCCGCAAGACGCGCAAGCAGGCGATGGAGCAGTACCTGGACATCGTCAAGGCGGCCCTGGACACGGGCATCCGCCCGCGCTGCCACTTCGAGGACATCACGCGGGCGGACTTTTACGGCTTCGTCGTGCCGTTCGCCATCGAGTTGATGAAGCTCGGCGACAGCTACGGCATCGAGGTGAAGATCCGCCTGTGCGACACGATGGGCTACGCGGTGCCCTGGCCAAACGCCGAGTTGCCGCGATCGGTGCCGCGGCTGGTCCACGGCCTGATCCACGACGCCGGCGTGCCGGGGCGGCTCCTGGAGTGGCATGGCCACAATGACTTCCACAAGGTTCTGGTCAACCCGGCGACGGCCTGGCTTTACGGATGCTCGGCCGCCAATTGCAGCCTGCTGGGCATCGGCGAGCGGACGGGCAACACCCCGCTGGAGGGCATGATCGTCGAGCTGGCCCAACTCCGCGGGCACAATCCGAAGGTCAACTACTCCGTCATCACCGAGATCGCCGAGTACTACAAGAACTGCATCGGCTTCCATATCCCGCACAACTATCCGCTGGTCGGGCGCGACTTCAACACGACGCGGGCGGGCATCCACGCCGACGGGCTGATCAAGAGCCAGGAGATCTACACCGCCTTCGACGCCGAGAAGATCCTGAGCCGCGGCGTGGGCGTGGCGATAACCGACAAGTCCGGGGCCGCGGGAATCAAGCACTGGATCGACGGCAACTACGGCACCAACCTCCGCAAGGACGACGCCCGCCTGCTGGCCATACGCGCCAAAGTCGACGCCGAATACCAGGCCGGGCGATGCACGTCCATCAGTGATGAGGAAATGAACGCCTGGTACGCCGAAGCCTTCGGCACGCCCGCCAAAGACCTATAAGTCCCATGGGACTTATAAGTCCTGTGAGTCCCATAAGTCCTATGGGACCTATTTCTTCTTCCGCGGCTTGCCGTTGCCTTCGAGTCCGTAATTCGGGTTGGGCGTGGGCATGGCAGCCTTGACGCTTTTTCGCCAGTCGTCGAGCATTTTGCGCAGCTCATCCGCCTTTTCGGGCATCTTGGCGGCGAGATTGGTTTTCTCGCCGATGTCTTCGGCGAGGTTGTAAAGCTCGACGTGGCTGTCCTGGTAGAACTCGATGAGCTTCCAGTCGCCAAGGCGCACCGCCCCGCCGGGGCTGCCGCCCTGGTTGCCGTAATGCGGGTAGTGCCAGAACAGCGGGCGCGACGCGATCTTGCCGCCAGGGGGCGTCAGAAGCGGCGTGATGCTCACGCCGTCGCAGTGCTGCTGCGGCATCGCCGCCAGGCCGGCCATGTCCAGCATCGTCGGGTAGAAGTCGGTGCTGATGACCGGCACGTCGCAGACACTGCCGGCCTTCGTCCGGCCGGGCCAGCGGACGATCATCGGCTCGCGGATCCCGCCCTCGTAGAGCCAGCCCTTGCCCGCCCGCAGCGGCATGTTGCTGGTGGGCAAACCTTCGGACGTGCTAAGCCCGCCGTTGTCGGACATGAAGATGACGACGGTGTTGTCGGCAAGCTTGAGCCTGTCCAGCGTGTCCAGCACGTGCCCGACGGCCTGGTCCATGGCGTCGACCATGCCGCCGTACACCGCGTGGCTCTGGTTGAGGCGGACCTTTCGCTCGCCCTCATCACCAAACTGGTCCTGGAGGTTGCGCTCGGCTCGGCGCTGCTCGTACTTCTTCTGGAGGTCCGCCCGCGCCATCAGCGGCGTGTGGACGGAGTAGAACGCCAGGTACGCCAGGAACGGCTCGTCCTTGTGGGCCTCGATGAACTTGGCCGTCTCGATTGCCAGCCGGGCGGGCAGGTGCTCTCCGGGCGGGCCGTCCGGCAACGTCGGGTTGCCGTAAGGCGAGAAGTACTTGTTGCCGCCGTAAGGCCCGCCGCGGTCGTTGCCGCCCATGTTCACGTCGAAGCCCTGGTTCTCCGGCCAGTAACCTTGCTTGCCAAGGTGCCACTTGCCGGCGAAGAACGTCGCGTAGCCCGCCTGCTTGAGGGCCTCGGCTATGGTGACCTCCTCCAGCGGCAGGTGGTCGAGGAACTTGGGCGTCAGTAGCTTCGCGCTGCGCCCGCCGCCGATGAAGTCCGTAAGGCCCAGCCTGGCTGGGTAACGCCCCGTCAGGCTGCTCGCCCGCG
>CAYOBS010000013.1:0-22437 GCA_964402305.1 uncultured Planctomycetaceae bacterium
GTGGGGATGCCAGCTTTGGTCACGCGGAAGTACACGTGCGTGCCCTCGCCGCAAGGCTCGTAGAGCGGCAGCTCCTCGACGCGGAAGTCCGTGACGTGCTCCTTGATTCGTCCGCCGATGCCCGGCAGGCAGGCCGTCAGGTAGGGCAACCGGGGCATGCCCTGGTTGGGAGTTACGGCTTCCAAAGTCGCTCCTCGGCGCCGGCGGTGCGATTGGCCCGCCTGGCCAGCGTGAACAGCAGGTCGCCCAGGCGGTTGAGGTACCGCAGTGCCGGGGGCGGCACGGCCAGATGGGCGTCCATGGCCAGCACGAGGCTTCGCTCTGCCCGCCTGCAGACGCACCGGGCGACGTGAAGCCTGCACGCCAGTTCGCACCCGGACGGCACGATAAGCCGCTTCAGCGTCGGCAGGCCCTTGCCGGCCTGGGCGATGGCAGCCTCCAGGCGGGCGACGTCCGCGTCGTCGATGGCCTCCGGCGGCGCCTGCCCGGCGTCCACGGCCAGCATGGCGCCCAGGGCAACGAGGTCGGCCTGGACGCACTCCAGGATGGCCTCGATCGTCGCGAACCAGCACTGGGCCCCGGCCTGCGACGCCGCGCCGGCCGCGGAAGCCCGGCACAGACCCAGGTGGGCGCTGAGTTCGTCGATCTCGCCGTTGGCCACGACCAACGGGTGGCACTTGCGGACCCGCTGCCCGCCATACCGGCATGTGTCGCCGCCGTCGCCACCGTCGCCGCCGCCGCTGCCGTCGCTGCCCCGGTTGTATGATTTCATCATGCGTTCTCCAACGGCGCCTTGGAACGCCGAGAGAGGCATTGTACAAAACCGCCCCATGCGTTGCACGGGCATCCCCGCAAGACTTCAGGCTTCAGGCTTCAGACCTCAGGCTTCAGGCTTCAGGATGCTTACTTCCATGCTCGCTGAAGCGAGCAAGCCTCAAAAAACAGGCTTCAGACTTCAGGCTTCAGGTTCCGGATTTCCAATCCCCGGGTCCGATTTTACCTCTCCGGTTTCCGTCGCTCTTTCCAGGTTCCGGGTTCCGCAGTTTTCTTTTCCCTGGTTCCCGGTTCCGGGTTCCGCAGTTTTCTTTTCCCGGTTCCGCCTTTTTCTGTTTCCGGGTTCCGGGTTCCCAATACCTGGTTCCGCTTTTCCTTCCTCCCGGCTACCACGCCCGGTTTTTGCTGGCATGTCGGGCCGATTTCCGGGACAATAGCGTGTTTGGTATTGTCAGGTTTCCGGCGGGTTTCCACCGCTTCGGTTGATGCAGGATAAGCCATTATGGGAGAGGAGATTACACACTTGGCCAAGGACACGGCCCAGACGGTTAAAGAGACGGCGGCGAACATCTACGACGAGAGCAAGATCAAGGTGCTTCGCGGGTTGGAGGCGGTTCGCAAGCGCCCCGGCATGTACATCGGCGACACGACTCCTCGCGGCCTGCACCACCTGGCGTGGGAGATCGTCGACAACTCCATTGACGAGGCGATGGCCGGGCGATGCGAGAACATAGACGTGATCGTCCATCCCGACGAGTCGGTATCCGTCATCGACGACGGCGTGGGCATTCCCGTCGGCCCGCACCCGACGGAGAAGATCTCCACGCTGGAGGTCGTCATGTGCCAGCTTCACGCCGGCGGAAAGTTCGACCACGACGCGTACAAGGTCTCCGGCGGGCTTCACGGCGTCGGGGCGTCGGTGGTCAACGCGCTGAGCGAGTGGATGGAGGTCGAGGTCAGCCGCGACGGAAACGTCTACGAGATGGAGTTCGAGCGCGGCCACAAGACCAGCGAGCTCAAGGTCGTCGGCAAGCGCAAGCAGACCGGCACTCGCGTGACGTTCCGCCCCGATCCGCAGATATTCCCGGAGATAGCGTTCCGCTACGAGGTGCTGGCGACGCGGCTTCGCGAGCTGGCGTACCTCAACGAGGGCGTGAAGATCTCGCTCAAGGACGAGCGGACCGACGCCGGCGAGGTCTTCCACTACAAGCAGGGGCTTGTAACCTTCATCAAGCACCTCAACGAGAACAAGAACGCTCTTCATCCCCCGGTCGTCATCAGCAAGGAAGATGAGCAGACCAAACTGCGGGTCGACGTCGTGCTGCAATACCACGACGGGTACAGCGAGACGCTCTTCACGTTCGCCAACAACATCAGCACGATCGAGGGCGGCACGCACCTGTCGGGCTTCAAGAGCGCCCTTACGCGCACGCTCAACAGCTACGCCCGCAACGCCAGCTTGCTCAAGAAGGAGGCCAATCCCTCGGGCGACGACGTTCGCGAGGGGCTTACGGCGATCATTTCCGTCAAGGTGCCGGAGCCGCAGTTCGAGGGCCAGACCAAGACGAAGCTGGGCAACAGCGAGGTTGAGAGCTTCGTCACGCAGGCGGTAAACGAGCTGCTCGGCGCCTGGCTGGAGGAGCACCCCACCGAGGCCAAACGCATCGTCAACAAGGGCATCCAGGCCATGCAGGCGCGCGACGCCGCCCGTAAGGCGCGCGACCTGACGCGCCGCAAGAGCGCCCTTGCCAGCGGATCGCTGCCCGGCAAACTCGCCGACTGCCGAAGCAAGGACGTCGACTCGACGGAGTTGTTCCTCGTCGAGGGCGATTCGGCAGGCGGGCCGGCAAAGCAGGGCCGCGACTCCGCCGTGCAGGCAATACTGCCGCTGAGAGGCAAGATCCTCAACGTCGAGAAGGCCCGGCTGGACAAGATCCTCAACTTCAACGAGATCCAGATTATCGTCAGCGCCCTGGGCTGCGGGATCGGCAACGACGAGTTCGACATCTCCAAACTGCGTTACGGCAAGATCATCATCATGACCGACGCCGACGTTGACGGCTCGCACATCCGCACGCTGCTGCTGACGTTCTTCTACCGGCACATGAAGCCGCTGATCGCCGAAGGGCGGATCTTCATCGCCCAGCCGCCGCTCTACCTGGTGACCCGAAAGAAGAAGAAACACTACGTCCTGAACGAGAAGGAGATGCGCCAGCGCCTCTGCGAACTGGGCCTGGAAGGCACGACGCTGGAGGTCCGCGACTATTCGGGCAAGAGCAAGAAGCCCAACGTCGTGCTGAGCCTGGCTGGCAAAAAACTCCAGGAGTTGGTCGATATCCTCGACGAACTGACCGAGCGGACGAAAATCCTGGACCGCCGCGGGCTGAACTTCAATATGCTCCTGGAAACCCGCAAAGATGGCAAGCTGCCGCAGTACTGGATCACCGTCAACGGCAAGAACCTGTTCTACCACAACTACGAAGACTTCCGCGCGGCCCGGGACAAGTATGCCCCCGAAGAGCCGGACGAGAAGACAAACGACAACGCGAACGACAATGGCAGCGCGAAGAACAACGGCAGCGGCAAGGCAAACGGCAAGGCCAAGGCCAACGGCGGCATTGACGACGGGACCGGCACCAGGGCCAGCAACTATGCCGAACTCTACGAGGTAAGGGACATCGAGAAGCTCATATCCAAGCTGAGCACTCGCGGCCTGAGCATAGAGGACTATTATATCGAGCGGTCCGAGGCGGTCACCGGCGAGAAGGCCCCGGCCAGGTACGTGCTGATCTGCGAAGAAGAGGAGCACGAACTGGACAACGTATCGCAAGTCGCCGCCGGCGTCCGCCAGATCGGCTCCAAAGGCATGGAAATCAAGCGTTTCAAGGGCCTCGGCGAAATGAACGCCGACCAGCTCTGGGAAACCACCATGGACCCCGCCCGCCGAATGCTGCTCCGCATAAGGGACGATGAGGCCGAGGTGGCCGAGAGACTGTTCACGCTGCTGATGGGCGACAACGTCGAGAACCGCCGCAACTACATCGAAGAGCACGCCCTCGAGGTAAAGAACCTGGACATTTGATTTGGTAGCCGGTAGTTGGTAGCCGGTAGCCGGGAAGAAGAAAACGGCGGAACCTGCCTGCCGGCAGGGAACCCGGAACGGGAAACCTGTAGCAGCAAGAGTGGAACCGGGAACCTGAAGCCTGAACGCTGTAAACTGTTAGCTGTCAACTGTCAACTGTCCGAGGCCCGGGCCAACGCTGGGAAAGCGATTCACGGTCCCGAGCCGAATACCACCGCCCCCCGCAAGGGGGTGGTGCGCGCACAACATGACCGTACCCGATAAGCAGGCTTCAAGGGCTCCGTCATAAGCGGGAAAGTAGAATGAATTTCCCGGATGTTTCCTATGAAACTGACTGCCTGTTCGTCCTTCTCTTGGGGGGAGCATGATCGACGAACACACTGGCAACCGGGAGTACGCGAATATGAGACGCTACGTAACACGGGGCAGGTTTAGAATGGCATGGATCGCGTTTGTCTGTCTGGGCTGCGCGGGAGGATGTGCCATGGGGCCTTCAGCGGCGGCGATTGGCACGCGGCCCGGCCTTATCCTTGCCGATCCCCTGCCCGAGGAATACCGCGTCTACGCCGCCCTGCTGGAGTGCCTGTATATCCAGAACAAGGACACGGCGCTTACCGGGGACGGAAACCGAATTGGAGGGCGCGGTCCTGTGATCGACCAAATCGTCCTTGCAGATCGCACCATTGATCTGCGTCTATTCCAGGGCGATCCGCTCATAGCGGACAAAGAGGAAATGATCGAAGACAGCAAAATGGATGCGCCAGAGTTGCTAAAGGGATGTACTGCGGAACTCCTGGGGGCTTTCCGCCAGGCCAATCGCAAACCTGCCAGACTGGTGGCAAAGAACGTGAAAGCAGCCGGCCTGGAGGTAATTTCCATCGCTCTGGATGAGTACCGCTATCTGCCTATGCCGCCGGTTCCCGACGCATTGCTTTACCAGCGCTACCCGCGGTGCCAAGGTATCACCATCCTGTCGAGAGTCGGCTTCTCTGGCTCCGGCGACACGGCCGTCGTTCTGACGGGAACCATGCGAGCGATCCTCTTCGGGCACGGAACTGTGTTCCTCCTGAAGAAGAAAGGGGAGAAATGGCATATTGCCGAAGAGGCCAATTGCTGGTTATCGTGACTCATCAATTGCCGCGGACCCTGCTCGCCAGCGCCGCATCAGCCTCCGGTGGCGACGGCGAACTTGCGGACGCTTCTCTTGCGGTCGGCTTCCTTGAGGTGGCGTTTGCGCAGGCGGATGGACTGGGGCGTCAGCTCGACTAGTTCGTCGGCCTCGACGTATTCCAGTGCGCCTTCGAGCGTGAACTGCCGCGGGGCCTTGAGCACGACGGTGGCGTCCTTGGACGCGGCCCGCATGTTGGTGAGCTTTTTGGCCCGCACGATGTTGACGGGGATGTCCGTATCCTTGCAGTGCTCGCCGATCACCTGGCCCTCGTAGACGGCGTCGCCGGGGCGGACGAACATCATGCCGCGGGCGGCAAGCTGGTCCAGTGCGTAGCCCGTTACGGTGCCCGTGTTGGTGGCGATCATCGCGCCGTTGGTCCGGTGCGGGATGGCCCCCCGGTAGCGGTCGTACTTCTCGAAGCGGTGGTGCATGATCGCCTCGCCCATCGTGGCCGTCAGAAGCCGGCTGCGAAGGCCGATCAGGCCGCGCGAGGGCACCATGAACTCAAGCATCGACCGGTTGCCCCGCGTGTCCATGTGGACCATCTCCGCCCGGCGGTCGCCGAGCAACTGCATGGACGCCCCGACGCTGACGGTCGGCACGTCGATGACAAGCCGCTCGATAGGCTCGGTGCGATGCCCGTGCCCGTCGCGGTGGTAGATCACCTCCGGCTTGCCGACGCACAACTCGAAGCCCTCGCGCCGCATGTTCTCCAGCAGGATGCCCAGGTGCAGCAGCCCGCGCCCGGATACGACGAACTCGTCGCCGCGGTCATCCACGCGAAGGGCGACGTTGGACTGAAGCTCCCGCACCAGCCGCTCGCGGAGCTGGCGGTTGGTGACGTACTTGCCCTCGCGCCCGGCGAATCCGCCGTCGTTGATGCGGAAGGTCATGTGCAGCGTCGGCTCATCGACGGGCACGGTCGGCAGCGCCACGGGGTTGTCAACGTCGGCAAGCGTGTCGCCGATGTCAAACTTCTCCAGCCCGACCACCGCGCACAGGTCGCCGACGTCAATTTGATCCACCTCGCGCCGGCCCAGCTTGTCGAACTGGAACAACTGCCCGACGCGCTGGATGCTCCGCCCGCCGTGGCGGTCGATAACGCAGACGTCCCGCTTGGCGTGGAACGTGCCGGCAAAGACGCGACCTATGCCGATCCGCCCGACGTAGTCGCTGTAGTCCAGCGTGGTGATAAGCACCTGCAAGGGCGCGGCCGGATCCAGGTCCGGCACGGGCACGTGGCGGATGATGGCCTCGAACAGGTCGTGGATGTCCGTCGCGGACGCCATGGAGTCGAGGTCGAGCGTGGCCACGCCGTCGCGCCCGGAGGCGTAGACGACGGGAAAATCCAACGCGTGGTCGTCGGCGCCGAGCTCGACCAGCAGGTCGAATACCTCGTTGACCACCTCGCGGGGCCTGGCCTCGGGGCGGTCCATCTTGTTGACCACGATGATCGGCCGAAGGTGCTGGGCAAGGGCCTTGGCCAGCACGTAGCGGGTCTGCGGCATGACGCCCTCGGAGGCGTCGACCACCAGCAGCGCCCCATCGGCCATCTTGAGCACCCGCTCGACCTCGCCGGAAAAGTCGGCGTGGCCGGGGGTGTCCACGATGTTGATGTGGAAGTGCCGGCCGTCGCGGTCGGTGTAGTCGATCGCGCAATTCTTGGCCAGGATGGTGATTCCGCGCTCCCGCTCGATGGGATTGGAATCGAGGATGCAGTCGCCGGACAGCTCGCCCTGGCGGAACTGGCCGCACTGGCGCAGGAGCGCATCGACCAGGGTCGTCTTGCCGTGGTCAACGTGGGCGATTATCGCTATGTTACGGATGTCCTGTCGGGTCATGGAGTTCTCCCGCAAAACGCGGTTTGGAAAACCCGGGAAACAAAAGGAATGCCAATGCTGAAAAGAGCTCGCCGGCTCACCGGCCTGCCGTGGCGGCTTGCTTTGCCGCGTGCGGCTGGGATTTCTCAGGCGGCCCGGACCAAGGGGCCGCTGACTGCTATCGGCCAGTTGACGGCGCGGAGCTTGCGCATCGCGGCCGTCGCGGCCAGCAGGAAGGCGACCATCGAGCTTTCCATGAAGGTCAGCATAATCGAATAAGTATACGGTAAACGAGGGGCATTGTCAAGAGCTTGCCATACCTTTTGCGGCGAGAAAACCTACTCTGCCGCGACGCGGCGGTCGTGGATTACCTGGGCGATGGTCGTGTCGCGGCGGTTCTTGGCGGCGGCGAAGAATTCCTCCAGGCCCGCACCGTCGCCACTGGCGACAAGGTTGCGCAGGCCTTGCAGGGACTCATCGAAGTCGGCCAGGGCACGCAGGATTCCCGGGCGATTGGTCAGGAAAATGTCCCGCCACATCTCCGGGTCGCCGCTGGCCAGGCGGGTGGCGTCGCGGAACCCCGTGGCGGACACATCCAGGTCCGCCGGCTCCGGCAGCAACATCAGCAGGCTGGCCAGCGCGTGCGGCAGATGGCTGACCCGCGCGATGATCCTGTCGTGGCGGGCCGGGGTCATCACGACCGTCCGCATGCCCATCTTCTGCCAGAGCATCCGTACCCGCTCGGCCACCTCGGGCGGGGTCTTGGCGGTTGGGGTCAGGATGCATGTTGCCCCGTGGAACAGGTCGGCCCTGGCGAAGTGGGGGCCTTTCTGCTCGCTGCCGGCCATGGGGTGCGATCCGCAGAACCGCCGGGCACCCAGCAGCCGGTGGGCGGCGCGGACCACGGAGACCTTGGTCGAGCCGACGTCCGTGACGATCGCGCCAGGCCCCAGGTGCTCGGCCATGGCCCGCATGTGGTGCTCGAAGGCCCCGACGGGTGTTGCCAGGATGACCAGATCGGTCTGTCCGACGGCCTCGGCGGCGTCCATGTGGATGGTGTCAACCGCCCCGATGGCCAAGGCCTGCTCGAGCGACTGCATCCGCCGCCCGACGCCGGCGACGCGGATCCGCGGGTCGAACGCCTTGAGCGCAAGGCCCACCGAGCCCCCCAGAAGCCCCACACCCACTATCGTGACGTGCCGGATGTCCATCTCGCCGTCGGCCATGTTAGCTGCGGGAAAAAGGTTATCGGTCTTGGCCCAAAGCCACGGGCCCCGGAACACACACAAAAAGCCTATGCCAAACCCGCCCGATTGGCAATAGGCCGGGGCGAATGGCGCGGGGCAAGGGGCGCGGGGCAACAGGGGTAACAGAAGCCCATTGCCTACGGAGGCCAGTCCCGATAGGGTTTCGCACATGCGCCGTGCCGGATCCGTCATCGCTAATGATTCCCTTCTGCTTCTCACAGCCCTGATCTGGGGCCTTGCGTTCGTCGCCCAGAGGGAGGGGATGAACCATGTGGGTCCCTTCACCTACAATGCCGTCCGCTTCGCCCTGGGCTCGCTCTCCCTCGTGCCGCTGATTCTGTTCCGCGCCCGCCGGGGATGCGCCCCCATTGCCCCCGCCGCCTCCGCCCCCCGCGGGATCGGCGCCCTGCCCGCCGGACTGATCGCCGGCGGCATCCTCTTCTTCGGCGCATCCTTGCAGCAGATCGGCATCGTGCATACCACGGCGGGCAAAGCGGGATTCATCACCGGACTGTACGTGGTGCTCGTGCCGTTGTCCGGGCTTTTCTGGCGGCAGCGGGCCGGATGGAGTGCCTGGGTGGGCGCCTTGCTCTCCGTGGCCGGCCTTTTTCTGCTGAGCATGACCGATGCGCTCACCATCGCACGCGGCGACCTGCTGGTGCTCATCGGCACCTTCTTCTGGGCGGCCCACGTCCAGGCCGTGGGATGGCTCGCGCCGCGGACCGACCCCGTGGGCCTTTCCTGCGTGCAGTTCGCCCTGTGCTCGCTCCTGAGCGCGGTGGGCGCGCTGCTCACGGAGACGCCACGCCTGCCGGACATACTTGCAGCCGCCGGCCCCATCCTGTACGGCGGGGTGATGTCCGTGGGAGTAGCCTACACCCTGCAGGTGGTCGCGCAGCGCAGCGCCCCCCCCGCGCACGCCGCCATCCTCCTCAGCCTTGAGAGCGTGTTCGCCGCCCTGGGCGGCCTGGTCATCCTCGGGGAGAGTCTCTCGGCGCGCGGCGCCGTGGGATGCGCCGTCATGTTCGCCGGCATGCTCGCCTCCCAGGCGCCGCTTGTACTAAGGAAGAAGGCGCCCCCATGACCAGGCGGGAATCGGCGGCGGCGCGCGTCTTGGGGGAAAGGCGGCAGGAGCCTTTTCCAGCCCGTTCGGGGGCCTGGCGTTTATGGCAGGAAAGGAAAAGGTTCCCGACCGTTTTTGACCTTAGATTCTCCCCGGCTCGGACCTCCTTAACGGCAGGTAGGGCGTGATGATCTCGCGATTGGCAAAGTACCGCTTGCCCTTGCGAACGACCAGGCCCACCTCGATCAGCTTGTTGATGTCCCTTGAGACCGTCTTCATCGTCTTGCCTTTGTAGTCTTCCTGTTGGCGGGCTGTCAGCATGGGAACGTGGCTTATCTCCACGCCTTCGGATTGGAGCGAAATGTCCAGAGCCAAATGGCGCTGCCGTCTGGCGGATTGCGACTTCGAACCCAGATCGCGGAATAGCTCCCAGACGTAGTTGCGCCAGACGATGTCGCGAACCTGTTCCGTTATCTTCGCAAGCTGTTCGCGCAGGCCGTCCCGAAAACCGGCAATGGCGTACTCCGCGAATCCCATAGGGGTGCGAGTTTTGCCGGCCAGGTCAAGCTGCCTGTAGTACTCGCTGCGTGTCGCGTTGTAGTGGTTGCTCAACAAGTGGGCGGCCGGGGACGGCACGCCGCTTCGCAGGAGGATGTCGAACTCCAGCAGCCTGGCGGTTCGCCCGTTGCCGTCTCCGAAGGGATGAATCCAGGCCACATAGAGGTGCGCGACAATGGCCCGCAGAATTGCCGCCACAACCGGGCCAAGTTGCTCCGTCAGCGGGGCCAGGTCGTGCTCCAGCCAATGGCAGAACCGGTCCGTGAGCTTGTGGACGTCTCGACTGTCCGCGCCGCGGTATCCCAAGACACTCACGTTATGACGGCGGACTTGGCCTGGCTGGACCTCATCGGCAACTGGGACGTCCCTTAGCACCAGCGCGTTGTACTCGCAAAGCAGATCGACCGTGATTGAAGGCTCGTGCTTCTCGGCGATTCGCGAAGTAATCATGTTGCATGCCGCGATGATGTTCTGCACTTCCTGCCGCAGATACTCCTTCGAGGGCCCAACGCGCAATTCGTTCGACACCGCCTTGAGAACTTCCTCCTCGCTGAGAGTATTGCCCTCGATGGCAGTCGTGGCCCGCGCCCCCTTGGCCAGGTACACGCGGTGCAACTCGTCCCTAAGATCCGGCCGAAGGGGGGTGCTGGCGATATGGTCGCACTTGGATGCGCACTCGCCCAGTGCCAGCCAGGTCGCGTGAGAAATCCCGCGAAGGTCCAGCTTGAAGTCGATCCACGGGTGCGTTGACAAGTGATTGTAGTCTTGTTGATGGCCCATTTGTCTCTCACATTATGTCGGCTGGAATGTCCATCGATATTATTATAATAGGCATAGCATTATAACTTATTATAGCGGCACTTACAGTCATATAATGCACCATCTGCCCTAACTCGTATGCCATTCTATGTCCACTACTATTGTCGTTAACGTGCCATGCCATGTCAACAGGGCAGCCCAAGTTTATAGCCCGCTCCCCGATTTCCTCGCAACCGGATTTCAAGCCCTTGCCGCATTAGCGGATGGTGCGGCCCGAGTGGGCTCAGCGCTCTTGTTTTGCATCGCGGCGGGTGGCGCGTATAATGGCCGCTTTCCTGGCCGGCGCGGCGGGCACAGCAGGCCGCCGGCAGGCGGGCAGTGGTTCCCGGTCCTTGGTCTTAAGAGAGCGAACATGACATCGTTGCAGGCATTGCAGGATCGTTTCGGCAGGAACGTGGTCTTTCAGATGAACGTGCGCCTCACCGACGGCGGCGAGAAGCTCGGGGCGGTCATCTCAGCCGCCACCGGCGCCGGGGCGCATATCGGGCAGGTGAACATCGGCAAGGTTCTCAAGGCGTCGATGATCTACGAGATCCGCGTCTTCGCCGCGAGCGACGAGCAGATGGCCGCCGTGCGCAAGGCCGTCGGCGCCGTCGCCGGCATCGAGGTCCTCGACGTGCTGGACCTGGCCATGGAGAGCCACCGCGGCGGGTCGTGCGAGATGCGCAGCAGGGTGCCCATCACCTCCAACACCGACCTGCGGATCGTCTACACGCCCGGCGTGGCGCGGGTCTGCAAGGCGATCGAGGCCGACCCCGCCAAGGCGCGCGAGTTCACCGGCATCGCAAACAAGGTCGCCATCGTCACCGACGGCACGGCCATTCTGGGCCTGGGCGACATCGGCTGCCTGGCCGGGCTGCCGGTAATGGAAGGCAAGTCGGCGATCTTCTGGGAGTTCGCCCGCATCTCGGCCGAGCCGATCCTGATCGACACCCGCGACCCCAAGGAGTTCATCAACGTCGTCGAGCGGATCGCCTGCACGTTCGGGGCGATCCAGATCGAGGACGTCGCGGCCCCGCAGTGCTTCGAGATCACCCGCACGCTTGATGAGCGCCTGCCGATCCCGGTCTTCCACGACGACCAGCACGGCACAGCCACCATTGTCCTGGCGGGGCTGTACAGCGCCCTTCGCAAGACCGGGCGGCGGATGAAGGACATCACCTGCGCGATCTCCGGCGCCGGCGCGGCCGGGACCGCCATTGCCGACCTGCTCATGCGTGCCGGCGTGCCGGATGTGGTCCTGGCGGACTCCAAGGGCATAGTCTATCGCGGGCGGACCGCGGGCATGAACTCCGAAAAGGTCGCCCTGGCCGAACGGACCAATCCGCGGAACATCACCGGCGGAATCGCCGAGGCCATGAAGGGCCGCGAACTGTTCATCGGCGTGTCCAGGCCGAACCTGGTCAGCCAGGACATGGTCCGCTCGATGGCCAAGGGCCCGATCGTCTTTGCGCTGTCCAACCCGGTCAGCGAGATCAGCGTCGCCGACGCGTACGAGGCCGGGGCGGCCATCGCCGCCGACGGGCGGATGATGAACAACGCCCTGGCCTACCCGGGCATATTCCGCGGCGCGCTGGACGCCGCCGCGCGGTCGATCACCATCGAGATGATGATGGCGGCGGCTGAGGCGCTGGCGAACATCGTCCCAGAGGGCGAACTGCTTCCCGAAATGATGAACCCCGCCACCCACCAGGCCGTGGCCGCGGCCGTGAAAGCGGCGGTGAAGTGACGCGCCTGCGGCGGTCACATTGCGGATTGCGGATTGCGGATTGCGGATTGAGAGCAGAGGCGCGGAGGCCATGAGAAAATGTTCAATGCCCAATGCCCGAAAAACGAATGACTATGAGCCTGTACATGAACTTTCGCGAAGGCTTGTGAAACCCTCCTCATTGTGCATTTGTGCATTGAACATTGAACATTGAACATTTGGGAGCGCAGCGACCATGAAAGCACTGATAGTTTACGGCGGGTGGGCCGGACACGAGCCTGGGCCGGTCGGCGATATCATCGCCAAGGCCCTGCGGGCTCATGGGTTCGAGGTGTCGCTGTCGGACACGCTCGACAGCTTCAACCAACTCGATGCCCTGCTGGAGCTGGACCTCATCGTGCCGCACTGGACGGCCGGCAAGCTCACCAATGACCAGAGCCGCAACCTTTGCCAGGCCGTCGAGCGGGGCGTTGGCCTGGCGGGCTGTCATGGCGGGATGGGCGACGCCTTCCGCGACAACCCCAACTATCAGTTCATGGTCGGCGGGCAGTGGGTGGCTCATCCGGGCGACCGGATCACGTACACGGTTCACATCCTGGACCACGCCGACCCCATCTCGGCCGGCCTCAAAAACTTCAGCACCACAAGCGAGCAGTACTACATGCACGTCGATCCGTCGAACCACGTGCTGGCGACGACCACGTTCGAGTTCAACGGCTGCACCATGCCGGTGGTGTGGAAGCGCATGTGGGGCAAGGGCAGGGTGTTCTACAGCTCGCTGGGGCACTGCGCCAAGGAGTTCAGCCAAGTGCCCGAGGTCCTGACGCTGCTGACCCGAGGAATGCTCTGGGCGGCCGAGGGAAAAGCGGCGGCGCCGCGGTAGTCAGTAGACGGTAGCCGGGGAAAAGCAAACGGCGGAACACGGTATTGGGAACCCGGAACCCGGGAGAAGAAAACGGCGGAACCGGGAATGAATGCTGAAGCCTGAGGTTCAGGTGCCGTGGTTTACGGAGCCACTTGGGACGACGCAACCACGTCTTTCGGGTCCGCATGTGGTTGTGCGTTGCCTGAAGCCTGAAGCCTGAAGTCTGAGTCCTGAAGTCTAAAGCCTGTAGCCTGACGCCTGAAGCCTGAAGCCTGAAGTCTGAAGCCTGAAGTCTGAAGCCTGAAGCCTGAAGCCTGAAGTCTGAAGCCTGAAGTCTGAAGCCTGTCGCCTGAGTCCTGAAGTCTAAAGCCTGTAGCCTGACGCCTATCCCCCGAGGCCCGCTTGCTTCGGCGAGCAGGGTGCGTGGCGTAAGCGACGTTGCGGGAAAGCGTTACAAATGGCCCCCGGCCGGCGGAATTGTCTTGCAGGCCGGGGCTGACTTGGCGTATGCTGGAGCTTCGGTATCGGGCATCGCATCGAAAGGACGCCGCCAGCGTCCTTTCTTGGTATAAGGCGGCCGGCGGCAACTGCGGCCGGTGCCTCCCGTGGCCCAAGAAGGCGAAGGCATGGCGAAGAACAATAATTCCGCATTCGAGGACGGCTACTGTCTGCCGTTCGAGAAGTCCATAGCCCGGCTGCAAAAGCAGGTTGACGACCTGGAGGTCGAGCAGGTCAAGACCGGGCGGGACTATGCCGGCGAAATCCGCCAGTTGCGGATGCAGTACGTCTCGCTGCTTCGCAAGACCTACCAGAGCCTGACGGCCTGGGAGACCGTGCAGGTCGCCCGCCACCCCCACCGTCCAATCGCCGGCGATTACATCGACCGGATCGCCAAAGACTTCGTCGCCCTCAGCGGCGACCGCCGGTTCGCCGACGACAAGGCTATCCGGGCCGGCTTCGGGCGGATCGGCACGGAGAAGGTCGCCATCGTCGCCCAGCACAAGGGGCGCGACACCAAGGAGAAGATCCTCTGCAACTTCGGCTGCCCGCACCCGGAAGGCTATCGCAAGGCCTTGCGGGTAATGAAGTTGGCGGAGAAGTTCCACCTGCCGGTCGTCTGCCTGCTGGACACGGCCGGGGCGTATCCGGGCGTCGGCTCGGAGGAACGCGGCGTCGCCGAGGCCATCGCGGTGAACATGCGCGAGATGAGCCGCCTGCGGACGCCGATCGTCTGCGTGGTCATCGGCGAGGGCGGAAGCGGCGGGGCACTTGGCATCGGCGTCGGCGACCGCATGGCCATGACGGAGTTCGCGTGGTACTCGGTGATATCGCCGGAAGGCTGCGCAGCCATACTCTGGCGGATGGGCGAAAAGGCCGCCGAGGCCGCCGAGGCCATGAAGATCACCGCGAAGGACCTGCAGGCGCTGGACATCATCGACGACATCGTGCCCGAACCGCTCGGCGGGGCACACCGCGACGTGGCCGAGGCCGCCAACAACCTCGAACGCCACATCGTACGCACCCTCCGCCAACTCGCCCGCGTGCCGCTGGACAACCTCCTGGCACACCGCTACGACCGCTGGCGCCGCATGGGCAAGTTCCTCCGCGGCCAGCAGCAAGCCGCCCAACAGGCGGGCGCAACCGCGGAGTAATGGGTGGCTGTCACGAATAATAATCATCACATGAGGATGGAAGGACGGAATTATACCACAATTATGGCAATGTAACGACTTCAATAGCAATGACTTACAGTTATTATTGGGGGGGGATGGGGTAAAAGTAATTGACATATCGAGCAAAGGTGTTATCATCAAGAAGCCTCAAGAAGCCTTTCCGAAGACACCAGCAGCGCGACGATTCCGCCGAACTTCGGGGGGTTTTGCAAGAGGCTCAAGAGAGACGAACAGGAGGCCATTGAGGCGATCGTGCAAGGTCGACTGATACGCTGGTAGGCTGACGACCAAGAACTCCGGCGAAAAATCGCCGCGAAATGTTTCTTGTGGTCTTGGCTTGACGCCGGTAGTATTTTCCCCGTCGATTCGATTCGGGCCAAGGGCATGTCTGTGCGGATGCAAGCGGTTTGTTTATGCTATTGGCGCACAACCACGAACTGCGGTTGAGAAGGGCACACTGATGGCAAGAATAACTGCACTGATAGTTTCCTTGATTTCACTAACCGTCGGATTGGTTTCATCGGTCCCGATCCGGGAATTTGTGACGAAGCTAAGCGCGGTGCTCGGCGTCCCGATCAATATTGTGAGGGTCGTTGCCTACTTGCTCCTGTTCGCCGTGGTAGTCGGAGCCGCACTTATTGTCAACTTTCTTGTTCTTAGAATCATGAATCGGAGACGTCGGCGGGAGCTTCAAGAAACCCTTCAGAAGCTTAGCAAGGTGCGGCCATTTATCGAGAATCAACTGGCAAGGCTAAATAAAGAATTCAGCCTGGAAGTCCGATTTGACTCACGGGCGAAGGAGACGCTAACTCAATCGGTTCGGCTGGTTGATACCGCCATCGGAGGCGTGATTTGCTTCCCTGGCCTGGCGCCAATTCGGCGGGATGCCGTGGCGGTGTGGACGCTTCTGTTGACCGCGTCCAGGCACACGAACATCGAGGTGGCACGTCCTTTTGTGGCGTCGGGCTACGAATCTGAGGTCAAAACGAGAGAGATGGTGGCATGCGGTTCCTGGGGGGTAGCGTGCGTCGGCCTTCTTCTGCAGCAGATGAACGAATCAATATCGACAGCGTCAATTGGTGGTGTTGAATCGGCTTGATCGCCGATGTCACAGGGGTATTGAAAGAACAGGAGAACCTAGGACATGGGACAGGAGATGGCCAGCGTCGGTGTTTGGCAACAGCGGATGAGCTTGGCGGAATGGAGCCGGGAATATCTTTCTCAAATAGCTGAGACGCGAAAGCATTTGGAGCATTGGGTTCAGGAACTGAAGCGGGCTGTGGAGGGAACCATCGCCGATTCAGTCCAGCGCGAGTGCTCCATCTGCGAATGCACTAGGATGGTCGTTATGGCTGGGGAAACGCTGCACAACTCCGTCAGCATCTTCGTCACGTTGTCGGGGCGTTCCGCACCTGCCACTGGTTGGGATGCGAATCTCGCAAGCCGCGTCGATGCCGCCATGGCGAGAGCGGCGAAAGAGACGACGACTGACCCGTACAGCGCGAACTCGAAGGAACGGTTTGAATACGTGCGTGGTAAGTGGGCATCTTGGTGCCCCCAACTTAACTTGAGGTGAACGCGGGATAACAGGGGATAACGGGGGACAGTCCCCTATAAACCATGCAACCGGCCTGTTCTTGTTACCGGCCGGTGGCACGTTTCCCAAGGTCCATCGCTCGCGGCGGCGCCCGCCTATTTCTCCACCAGCACTGACGCGCGGATGAAGTCCGACAGGCCGCGAAAGCCCTTGGAGCGGGATCGCGATTCCAGGACGGCCTTTTCTTCGGGTGTCACGCGGATGTTGATCTGCACCGAGCGATTGCCTTGGCGGGCCGGCCGCCCCGGCAAGTATGCCTATGGTAAGTAGTGGCCGGCCGGCAGCCAGTCGGTGGCGGTGCGTGGGCCGACGGCGGGGTCGAAGGTCTCGATCTCGCGCCGGCTGTGGATGGTGTCGGCGATCTCGATGAACCATGCCGGGACCAGGGGGCGGGGGGTTTACTTTTTCTCGGCCTCGGCCTTGGCGCTCTTATCGAGCAGCTTTTCCAGGTCGGAGATCTGCCGCTTGAGTTCTTCGGCCTGCTTCTTCAGGTTTTCTCTTTCCGAGGCCGGGGCGTTCTTCAGTCGGTCGCCCTCGCTCAACGCCTGAAGCTGCTTGGCCAGGCGCTTCATCATCGCGGTAGTAACCTCGATGGGCACATCACCCGCGTCCTGGCCGGGAGGCATGGCCGCGGCGGCAGCCGGCTGAGTGGCGACCGGGCCTCCGCCGATCTGGATCGCATTGCCGGCGCCCACCCGGACCTGGATTGCGCCCATGTTGCCCCCCATGCCGTCGGAGTATTGCTTGTAGAGCTTGTGGGCATCGGGGAAGTTCTTCTTCAGTTCGTCGGCATTCTTGGCCTCGTACTTCTCGGTGATGTCCTTGCCATCCTTCCGCGTGGTAACTTCCATCTTGATGCCGTTTTGCGGATCATCGGCGATCTTGATCTTCTTGCCGTTCTCGTCGGCCTCGATGCGCTTCACGCCGTTGACGTTGCTGACGCTGATTCGCGTCATGCCGCCGCCGATTTGCATACCCCGGATCTGGATATTGCCCATGATTCCGCCGGGCATGTCCTGGCCTTGGGCGGGCTGCAAGGTCTTCAGGGCCTCCTGGGCGCGGTTTCCCGCCGGGCGGTCGCTCTTGGCCAGCCGCTCCAGGGCGGCGCTGGCCGCTTCCCTGGTCGCGTCGTCCGGCGATTTGCCGAACTTCTGCAACAACTCAATCGTGCGCGTGGTCACTTCCAGGCTGTCGCCCAGGGCGGCCTTCTCCAGGGCGCCAATGGCGGCCTTGCCCGCCGCTTCCAGCTTCTCGCTGGCGGCCTGGCGATCGGCAAACCGCTCGGAGTCGAGTTGTTTGACGGCCTTGGCGATGTCCGCATCCGCCGGAGCGGTCGTGGCCTGGGTGGCAGCGGGGGCCTTGTCATCGCCGGCCAATGCCCACGGCGCCGACGCCGGCAGCGCGACAACAAGCCCGAGAACCATCAGGAAACGATGTGAAAGCGACAACATGAACTGATAGGAAATCTGATTGGGCGTGGGCAAGCGGCCGGGACCCGGTGGGCGGTGGGCTTGAAAAGAGGGGGCATAGTCGATCATCTCGGTGCTCCTGGATGTCTGTTGATGTTAGCGACTGTCTCGCATTTCTCTTGTCGCGGGCGAGGACCAGGCCC
Source organism: uncultured Planctomycetaceae bacterium (assembly GCA_964402305.1). Taxonomy (GTDB): domain Bacteria; phylum Planctomycetota; class Phycisphaerae; order SM23-33; family SM23-33; genus JAUWQU01. Next base: position 17,990 of record CAYOBS010000013.1, read on the forward strand.
TGCCTTGACCTGTCCCGCAAACAAGGCCAGGGAGGGCCTTTGCCATGACTACTATAGCCCCTCAGCCCCTCGCGGGCAACGCAAGCTTCCAAGACGTGGTCAAACGTGAGCGACCTGATTTGCGGGCACCGACAAATGGGCTCTCAAGGCAAGCCTTGGCCGTTGGAGGCGGGCTATGGAGTGCCCCGGCGCGCCGGGAGCGCGCCGGGACCGCTTTGGATGGCAGGCGCAGGTGGGCGCTCGATCCAAAGCGGTGTCGTCGCCCCGTTGGGGCTCGCCACCGCACTCCAAAAGTGTCATCGGCCCGCTGAGGCTCGCCACCACATCTCCAAAAAGATCGGCCTTGCCAGCGCAGAAACCTTTGGTGCCATTTGGATCAGACCCCTGATACCGTTTCCGATGTTATCCACGATCTTTTTCCCGTATGCTGCCGGGGATCGTCACGCCGGCCGGCTGGCTTACAGGCGGCGGTAGAGGGCTTCGACCCGGTCGACCATGCGGTTGTGGTCGAACATTTCGCGGCACCTGGCCTGGCCGGCGGCGCCGAGTTTTTGGCGCAGCGGCGGGCAGTCGGCGAGGGTTTGCAGGGCGAGTTTCAGGCCCGCCACGTCCTTGGGGGCCAGGAGGATTCCCGTTTCGGCATCGACGACCTCGCGTGCGCCGTCGACGTCGAAGCTGACTACCGGCCGCCCGGCGAGCATGGCCTGGGGCAGGGCGCGGGCAAGGCCCTCGCGAAGCGAGCAGTGTACAACTATGTCGCTGGCGTGCAGCAGGGCGGCAATGCGGTCGGGGGCAACCAGGCCCGTAAGGCGGAAGCGCTCGGCAAGGCCCAGCGAGGCGATTCGCGACTCGATTTGCCCTCTCAGCCTGCCGTCGCCGACGAGGCAGAAGCACACCCGCTCATCCGCGATTTGCCGCGCCGCTTCGATGAGAAACTCATGGCCCTTAAGCTCGGCCAGGCGAGAGATCTGCGTGACCACGACCGCCTGGGCGGGCAGTCTCAGGGCGGCGCGGACCGCGTCGGTGTCGGCGGGGCGGCGGCCAAACGCCTCGACTTCCATTGCGCTGTAGATCGTGGTGTACTGCCCGGCCGTCCCCACGCCGGCGGCCAGGGCCTGGGCGGTCATGGCATCCGCCACGGAGATGATCGCGTCGGTGCGTTTTGCCGCGGCGCGCTCCAAAGCGACGTAAATCCGGTTGCGCCACCACTTTTCGTGGCGATGGAACGGCAGGCCGTGAACGGTGTGGACGATCTTCATCCCGCCGACCCGCGCCGCCGCACGCCGCGCGAGGATGCCCGCCTTGGATGAGTGCGAGTGCATCACGTCGGGGCGGATATCAGAGAGCAGCCGGCGCAGCTCGGAGGCGCACTTGAGGTCGCGCACGGGGTTGATCTCGCGGCGCATGGAATCCAGCACGACAACGCGGTATCCGCCCGCCTTTGCCCGGCCAAGCAACTCGCCCTCGGGTCCGATGGCCGGGCCGGTGATGAGGGTTACCTCGTGCCCGCGGGCATGGAGGCCCTCGCAGGTCAGCAGGGTGTTCTCCTGCGCCCCGCCCAGGATCATCCGGGTTATGACGTGGCAGATTTTCATCGGGCTTTGCCCGACGCGATTGCGGATTGCGGATTGCGGATTGCGGATTTCCATGTGCGGGCTCGTGGGAGCTACAGGAAAGGGAGTAGTCGTTGGGAAGACGTCCCTGGTCGTCTTGTCAAATTCCGGCTTTCACTTGTCACTTTGGCACGCAAAGAATGGGATAGGGACCCCGACGGGGTCCAATGCCCAGTTCCGCCGTTGCTTCTTCCTACTCCCTACCTACTAACTACTACTGCCTTCTTCCTAATCCAGCACCGCCGTGTCTCGGTACTTGGGCACGGCGACCCGCCAGCCGTCGTTTTCGCGGAGCAAGTCGGCGAAGGATTCGGCGCTCTCGATTTCGCCGTGGACGACGAACACGCCGCGCGGCTTTTTCTTGAGCGTCGAGAGCCACCCGAAAAGCTCCTGGCGGTCGGCATGGGCCGACAGGCCGTTGACGTGGGCGATCCTCGCGCGGACGGCGAGGAGTTGGCCGTGAATCCGCACCTCGCGGGCGCCGCTGGAAATGGCCCGGCCAAGCGTGTTGCGGGCCTGGTAGCCGACGAAAAGGATCGTGCATTCCGGCCGCTCTATGTTGTTGGCCAGGTGGTGCTTGATGCGCCCGCCGGTACACATGCCCGATCCGGCCAGGATGGCGGCCGTGCCCTTGATGCGGTTGATCGCCTTGGATTCATCGACGGTCCGCGTCATGGTCAGGCCGGGGAACTTGAACGGCGACATCTCGCTGGCGATGCGCCTGCGCATCTCCTCGTCGTACAACTCCGGGTACTTGTCGAAGATCTCGGTGATCTTGATCGCCATCGGGCTGTCGAGGAAGACCATCATCGGGCGGATGCGGTCGCGCCTCAGCAGGTCGCTGAGGTAGTAGAGGATGTTCTGGGACCGCTCCAGCGCGAAGCACGGGATGACGAGGTTTCCGCCGGCCTGGTCGGTCTGGTCGATCACCTCCGCCAGGGCCTCGGGCACATCATGCTCGGGCTCGTGGACGCGGTCGCCGTAGGTGCTTTCGATCAGGACGTAATCGGCCCGCTCGAAGGTGGTCGGACTATGCAGGATGGGCTGGTTGGCCCGCCCGACGTCGCCGGAGAACAGGATCGTCCGGCTCTGGCCGTCGCGGCTGACGTCGACGGTGATCATCGACGAGCCGAACACGTGCCCGGCGTCGTGGAACGTCGCGGTGATGCCCTTGGCGACGTTCACCTTCGTCTCGTAGGGCACGGGCTGAAAGTGCGATTGCACCCGCTCGGCGTCGCCCGTGGTGTACAGCGGCTCGACCGGTCTGGGGCTCTCGCGGCGCTCCCTGCGGTGACGCTTGAGCTTGTAGGCCGCGTCTTCCTCTTGAATGTGCGCCGAATCCAGCAGGATGACCTGTGCTATCTCAGCCGTTGGGGCCGTGCAATGAATCCGCCCGCGGAAGCCCTCCCGCACGAGCTTTGGCAGCAGGCCGCAGTGGTCGAGGTGCGCGTGCGTAAGCAGCACCGCGTCAATCTGCGAAGCCGGGAAGGGAAACGGGTCCCAGTTGCGGTCGGCGAAATCGCGCTCCTGGTAAAGCCCGCAATCCACCAGCACGCGCGAGCCGTCGGCCTCGACGAGAAACCGCGAGCCCGTGACGTTCCGGGCCGCTCCGAGAAACGTAATCCTGATCTGCATGACAACCTCTGCCCCTATATCGGTCAACAGAGCGGCAGGCCGCAGACTAATCTTTCTGGCCTGTTTCCTCCGTTGCGGCCTCCGGCTCGTCGGCGTCGCGGTTTTCCTCGGCAGGCCGCAGGCTAAGGCAGTCTTCCTCCGACAGGCCGGCTGTGTGCAACAGCCGGTTCGGGCTCTCGGGCTGGCACGTTCGCCCGCTGAGGTAGATCGCCTCGATCGCCGCCTGCGTCAGCAGGTTCTCCCGACCGGAACATTCGTACCGTTTTTCGTCGCCGATAACCGCCCGCGCGAACGCCTCGGCCTGACGGACGAACGTGCCGAGCGGCCCGCCGTCATCGTTGGCCTGGTCCAGCACCGCCCCGTCCGGATCGCGAAGCAGGCACGACTCGCTGTTGGCCGTCAGCGAGCCGCTGTGGCTGTGGAGAGTCAACTCCTCGCTGACAGGCCCGCAGCGACGCGTGGTAACCACCGACGCCATGCACCCGCTGCGGTATTGCAGGATCGCCGCGGCAGAGTCGTCCGTGTCGTAGATCGGCACGGGCGAGCCGCCGCCCTCAGCCGGCGATTCCGCCCTTCGCTCGCGGACGTTGTGCCCGTAGACTTCCTCCGGCAGGCCCAGCAGCCAGGTCAGCAGGTCGATGGGATGGTAGCCCAACTCGAGCAGCGCCCCGCCCCCGCACGCCGCGCGGCCGCCGCGCCAGTCGAGCTTCGAGCCCCAGTTGAACAGGTAGTGCGCCCGGCCGAGGAATACCGGCCCGAGCCGGCGGCGCAGCTCCCACGCACGCCGATAGCCCACCGCGAACCGCCTCTGCGTGCCGATGGCAAACTTGAGCTTGGCCTTTTCCATCAGGCGGACAAGCGCGACGGCCTCGTCGAGGTTTCGCCCCAGGGGCATCTCTTTCCAGAGGTGCATGCCTCGCTGGGCGCAGAGTTCCACGAGGTCCGCCGCCGCCATCGGCGGCACGGCCAGGTACACCGCGGCCGGGTGGGTCTCGGCCAGCAGGCTTCGGTTGTCGCCGTAGTGCGGGATGTCCGTGCCGCGGACGGCCTGCTCGGCGACGGCAGGGTCGCGGTCAGACACGCCGACCACGCGGACGACCGGGCTGGCCCGAAGGGCCTGAAGAGTCCACTGCCCGAACCCGCCCACGCCGATCACGGCAACCGCAAGGGCCTCTTTGGCTTGATCTTGGGTCATGAATG
>CAYOBS010000014.1:0-22427 GCA_964402305.1 uncultured Planctomycetaceae bacterium
CGGAAGGCGGAAGGCAGAAGTCAGAAGGCAGAAGGCGGAAGGCGGAAGGCGGAAGGCAGAAGGCGGAAGGCGGAAGGCAGAAGGCGGAAGGCGGAAGGCAGAAGGTAGAAGGCAGAAGGCGGAAGGCAGAAGGCAGAAGGCGGAAGGCGGAAGGCAGAAGGTAGAAGGCAGAAGGCGGAAGGCAGAAGGCAGAAGGCTGAAGGCAGAAGGCAGAAATCTGAAATCTGAAATCTGAAGCCTGAAGTCTGAAGTCTGAAGCCTTCCTCTGAAGAAAGTGGCGAGCGGATGAGCGGCGAGGACTTGTGGGACGTGGTGATTGTGGGCGGCGGGCCGGCGGGGCTGGCGGCGGCGCTGTACGCGGCGCGGGACCGGTACCGGACGCTCGTGATCGAGAAGAACGGCCTGCCCGGCGGGCAGATCATGCTGACCGACCGCGTGGAGAACTATCCCGGCATAGTCAAGATCGGCGGGTTTGAGCTTATCGAGGAGCAGAAGAAGCAGGTCCTGAACTTCGGGGCGGTTATCGCGTCGAGCCAGGCGTGCTCGTCGCTGAGGCGGCGCGACGACGGCATTCTCGAAATCGAGGTCAACGGCGGCGAGAGGAGCTACCTCGCCCGCGCGGTCATCCTGGCGCCCGGAAGCGACTACCGCCGGCTCGGCGTACCCGGCGAGGACGATATGCGAAAGGCCACGCGGGTAAGCTACTGCGCCACCTGCGACGGGGCGTTCTATCGTGACAAGCACGCGCTGTGCATCGGCGGGGGCAACACGGCCGTGGAGGACACGATCTACCTTGCCACGCGGTTCTGCAAGAAGGTGACGATGATCCACCGGCGCAAGGAGTTCCGCGCACAGGAGGTGCTTGTGGAGGAGCTTCACAAGGCGGCCCGGGAGCGAGGCATCGACATCAAGCTGCCTTACGTGGTCGAGGAGATCGTCTCCAACGCTGACAAGACGGACCTGGACCACGTGCGGATCCGCAACCTCGAGACGGGGCAGGTCGAGCGGCTGAAGGTCGACGGCGTGTTCGTTTTCGTCGGCATGAATCCCAACACGGGCTTCCTCAAGGGCGTGGTGGAGATGAACCAGGCCGGTTACATCGCCTGCGACCCGGTGACGATGAAGACGGCCAGCCCCGGCGTGTTCGTCGCCGGCGACTGCCGGCAGCTCGCGGCCATGCAATTGGCGACGGCCTGTGCCGACGGCGTCGTGGCGGCGATGGGTCTCAAGGCCCACTACCGCGATGCGTCCGCGTGGTCGGGAAAAACCGCTGACGACAACGGCCAGCCCAAGGGCTGGTGATCGCGCGGGCGAGCGCCCGCGAATGCTCAATGCTCGAATGCCCAATGCTCAAAGAAGCCAAGGCAGTCACAAGAACGCATCATAATGCAGTACATATTGTCAGCCCGCCTTTTTCAGAGGCGGGGACTGGGGCTTGGTTGTCCTGAGCGTCAGCGGCATGGCGAACGGGACCATGAATTCCTGGCTGCAGCTTCCGCATCGGGCGGACTGGCCCCGCATGGATTCTGGAATCGAGAGCACCACCCGGCACTTGGGGTTCGGGCAGCAATACGGGAACGACCTCATAAGCGTCCTCCAGACCGCAACATCGCGGACATTATCATATCGGCTGTCCAGGGGCGCAGATGAAGTACGGCAAGCTGGGAGACGGAATCTCCGCTCTGAAAAGATGGTTCATCTTCCCCAGCCCCGTTTACGGGGCTTTGACCCGCGCCAGCGGGGTTTAGCCCAGGCCTTTTAGGCCTGGGTGTTAGGAGCACCACTCATATCCAGCACGCTTTAGCGCGCTTGCTCGGGGCTTTAGCCTAAAGGCTTTCAAAACCAGGTAAGCGCGCTGAAGCGTGCTAAAGAAACAAGAAGAAGATAGAGATGGTTGCCTCGCACCCCAGGCCTAAAAGGCCTGGGCTATACCCGCCTTCGGCGGTCAAAGCCCCCTAAAGGGGGCTAAAGGATCTTTCGCGGTTTAGGGTGCCCCGTTGAGGGACATGATTGACTGCGATTGAATTCCTGTCCCGGCTCATTCCGGCACGCGGGCGATGTCGGCGCCCAGGGCGTGGAGCTTGGTCTCGATGGCCTCGTAGCCGCGGTCGATGTGGTAGACGCGCTGGACGGTCGTCGTGCCGCGGGCGACCAGGCCGGCCAGGACCAGGGCGGCCGAGGCGCGGAGGTCGCTGGCCATTACCGGCGCGCCGATGAGTTTCCTTACGCCCGTAACGATGGTCGTGGGGCCTTCCTTGCGGATGTTGGCGCCCATTCGCATCAGTTCAGCCACGTGCATGAAGCGGTCGGGGAAGACCTTGTCGGTTATCGCGCTGTTGCCATCTGCCAGACACAGCAGGGCCATGATCTGGGCCTGGAGGTCAGTCGGGAAGCCCGGATAGGGCTGGGTGGTGACGTCGGTGGGCTCGAGTCGCCGGGCGCTGGTGACCACGGCCGAGTCGTCGCCGACAGGCTCGACCATCACGCCGATGTCCCGCAGCTTGTCCACGACGGCCAGCATGTGGTCCAGCCGCACGTTGCGGAGCGTGACCTCGCCGTTGGTCAGGGCCGAGGCGATCATGTACGTTCCGGCCTCGATGCGGTCCGGCACGACGGTGTGCTCGACGCCGCGAAGCTCATCGACGCCCTCGATGGTTATCCGCGGCGTGCCGGCGCCGTGGACCTGCGCGCCCATGGCGTTGAGGTACTCGGCGAGGTTCTCGACTTCCGGCTCGCACGCGGCGGACTCTATCACCGTGCGCCCGTGGGCAAGCGTGGCCGCCATCATCACGTTGGCTGTGCCGAGCACCGTCGAGCCGAACGGCCCGCCCAGGAATATGCTCGCCCCGACGAGCTTCTTGGCCCTGGCGACGATGTCGCCGCCCTCGAGCTCGATCTCCGCCCCGAGCGCCTTGAGGCCGCGAAGGTGCAGGTCCACCGGCCGCGAGCCGATGGCGCATCCGCCGGGCATCGACACGCGGGCGCACTTGCGCTTCGCCAGCAGCGGGCCCAGCACGCATATGCTCGCGCGCATCTTCCGCACGCGATCGTACTGGGCATGGCTACATGCCTCGTCCTGGACGTTCACTTGCAGCACGCCGTCGGCGCCCCGCTTTACCGAGACGCCAAGGTCGCTGAGCAGCTCCATCATGCTGCGGATGTCCGCCAGGTCGGGAACCCCGCGAATCGTGCTCGGCCCCTCGGCCAGCAGCGCCGCGGCCATGATCGGCAGCGCCGCGTTCTTCGAGCCGCTGATCTCCAACGTCCCCTTGAGCCGGTTTCCGCCGTTTATGACAAGCTTGTCCATAGTCTCTTCTTCTTGCCCTTCCGTGGGCCGTTTGAAGCGCGCGTGTGCGTCCCGGCCTCCGGGCCGAAACGGCAGTCGAGCGTTTACGATACCACTTCAAGCCCTCGGCGGCAACGCAAGTTCATGGCCCGGACGTCGGGCAGCCGTGAGCGACCAGGACTCGACGGTCTTCTGCGCCACGCATTCAGGGACAGGTGGTTCGCGATCGAAAGCGGCGTGTTCGTCCCGGCGCGCCGGGACTCGACGCCGCACTCCAAAGGCTGTCGCGTTTTCCGCGCGCTGCTGTTCTTCACAATAAGTGTCGGCGACGGCTTGCCATTTGGAGTGCGGCGACAAGACCCGACGAAGTCGGGGCGACCTCGCCGCTTTAGATCGCGCCTGTGCGCCACTTTGCCTCTGTCGCCCGCACAAACACGCGGATACAATCGTAGAAGGCTTGGGCAAGGCGGCGGCGGGAGACCTGAATACCAGCCGAGCCCGTCGGAACATGCTTCCGCGAGAAGCGTGCGGAAGCATGGCACCGCGTCGGTCGGGCCTTCTGGCCCTGGCTTATGGTGTGAGCGGTTACGCTTTTCGCTTGGCCACCGCCACCCGTTCGATGCCCTGGTGGTCGCGGAGGATTCGCGGCTCGTCGAAGGTCCCGCCGGCGACGATGAGGTCCCGGACGGCGCCGGCTTGGCTGAAGGAGAACTCCAGCGCCAGTATCCCGCCGGGTGCGACAATTTCCGGCGCACGGACCAGCAGCGGGCGAACCACGCCCAGCCCGTCAGGCCCGGCGTAAAGCGCCACGTGCGGCTCGTGGCGGACATCCTCGGCCACGTCGTCGCCCTCGGCCACGTAGGGCGGATTGGCGGTCAGAACGTCCACTTGCCGCCACGCCTCGCAGTCGGTCGGGAGGTCCAGCAGGTTCGACTGCCGGCACGTTACACGCCCGGTCAGGCCGTGGGCGGCGGCGTTCTCAGCCGCGATTTCTATCGCCGTCGGCGAGATGTCCGTCGCGAGCACATGGGCATCCTTGAGTTGGCTGGCCAGGGCGACCGCGACGCACCCACTGCCCGTGCAGACATCCCACAGCCTTCCCGGCCGGCCTAGCTGCTTGACGTGGGCGATGGCCTCGCTGACGAGCAACTCCGTCTCGGGGCGCGGGATGAGCACCTCGGGCGTAACCTTGAACCGCAGCGAGTAGAACTCCTTGTGCCCGACGAGGTACGCCACCGGCTCGTGCTTGCGGGCGCGGGCGACCAAGTCCCGGTAGGCCGCGAGCTGCTCAGCCGACGGCACGTACTCGAAGCGGGCGTACAACTCGATCCGCTGGCACTTGAGGACATGGGCAAGCAGCACCTCCGCCGCCAGGCGCGCGTCGCCAAGCCCGCCCTTGGCGAAGTACTCCTTCGTCCAGTTTATGAGGCGAAGGACGGTCCATGCCTGATCGTTGTCGGCCATGGGCATGGACGTACCAGAAAAGCCCCCGGCCCGCAAGATGGTAGCCGGGGAGTCGGGGAGAACAAACGGCGGAACCGGGAACTTGGTATTAGGAACCCGGGAGAGCTGGGACTTACACAAAGGCCACGCAATGATTGCGTGGCCTTTGAGCTTTCCGCGCAGGCACGAGAATTGAGCGGATTTGCCCTTGTCGCTCAGTCGCCGCAACGCTATCATTGTGATAGCGGAGCAACGGCTCATTATTGGAGAAGCTACGATGCCTGATATCCTTGTTCGCGGGCTCGATGCCAAGACACTCAAGCAGCTCAAGGCCAGGGCCAAGCAGCACGGCCGGTCGCTCCAGGGCGAGGCCAGGCTCCTGCTGGAGCGGGCCGCCGGGGCCGACGCGGCGGAGGTGGCCAAGATGCTCGGCAAGTGGAGGAAGAAGTTCGCCGGCCGAAGGCTTGCCGGCAGCATGGACCTGATCCGCGAGGACCGCTCCCGATGAAGGCCTGCGTCCTGGACGCCAGCGTGGTCGCCGCCGCCTTCTTCCAGGAGGACCATGCCGACCGGGCCCAGAGGTTGCTGGCCGGCGGGTGCGCGTTGTACGCCCCGGACCTGATCTACGCCGAACTGGCCAACGTGATCTGGAAGCGGCACAGCCGCGGCGAGATTGACACCGACGAGGCTGGGCGCCTGCTGGCCGATTTCCGCAGCCTGCCCCTGCGGATAACTCCGTGCGGCGATCTGGTCGAAGCGGCGCTGGAACTGGCCTTGCGCTTGGGGCGGAGCATCTATGACTGTCTGTACCTGGCACTGGCCGTGAAGAAGCGGTCGGTCATGGTCAGCGCCGACAAGCGCCTGGTGAACGCCCTGGCCGGCACGCCGCTGGCCAAGCATATCGCATGGATCGGTAGTACACGCTGACACCCGGTTCCGAGTTCCAGGTTCCCGGTTCCGCCGTTGCTGTTTTTCCCGGCTCCCGGCTACCGGCTACCCTGCTTCGCTGAAGCTACGCAGGGCTGCGCCGGCTACCACTCAGAACGCCTGGCGTTCCAGCCGGGGGATCGAACGGAAGCTCAGCCGGCGAGGCTTGGCTACGGGGGCGATTATGCTGTCGGTCGCGGCGTAGACAACCCCCTTGGCTGCCATCCGCAGGTGGGCCATGTAGGCCCGGTTGGGCAGGATGGTCAGGGCGGCGTCACGGGCCAGTATGACCGGGAAACCCCGGCTGCGCAGGCCGACGGCGGCCTGGACGATGCCTGCCGATACCCCCGCCCCGCAGAGCACGAACGTGCAGGGAGGCAACTCGGTGATCAACCGTTCGATGCGGGCATGGGCAAAGATGTCGGGGTCGCGCTTCTCGAAGATAACCTGCTGATACTGCTGGAAGATATGATCGGGAAGGTCGGTGGTGTTGAGCAGGCCCAGGTTGATCCTGCGGGCAAGGGTGGTCCTGGGCATCTTCCGCTCGCCTTCGGTGTTGTCCACGCAGTAAGGCTTTGGCGAAAGCGCCCCCCGCTGGCCCGGCCGAAGCCGCAGAAGCGTGCTTATTACCGGTATTTCGTTGGCGCGGGCCCATGCGAACAGCCGGGCAATCTGCCGGTAAACAACCGCCGAGTCAGGACGATAAAGAGCACCCCTGGGACTGAAAAAGTCCCGCTGAGATTCGATGTCTAACAGAACAAGTTCGGAACTCATAACGGCCTCACAATCCGCCGGCGCGGCAGGATTTCCGCGCCCGCACATCCACTATTTCTACGCCAGCAAATCATTGTATGATCGCGACAAACTGAAAATGTGTTAATCTGACTCCGATTTACTCGAAATTTTCCGCCCCCTGTGCCTCCACGGTAATCTTTTTGTTTATGGCCGCTGGCCAAGGGCGCGCCGCCGATGTAGACTGTGCTTCCAGTGTTTCCAGCAAGTCCGTAGCCTTCGGCGGGAAGGCAAGTTCCCGCCCACATTTCTAATGGGAAAGGTCAGGCAAATGGCTGAATACTCACTGAACCCGGCGGGCGAAAAGTTCCGGATTCCCGAGGAAAAGGATTACGCGGCGGAGTTCGATCGCGTTTCCGCGCTTGCGGCCGAGGCGCGGAAGCAGGGCAAGGAAATCGTTGTGGTCATGGGCGTCGGTTTCGTCGGGGCTGTGATGGCAGCCATCGTTGCCGACACGAAGGACAAGAAAGGCCGGCACAGCAAGTTCGTCATCGGCTGTCAGCGTCCCAGCCCGCGGAGCTACTGGAAGATTCCCATGCTCAATCGTGGCCAGTCGCCGGTCAAGGCGGAGGACCCCGAGGTTGACCCGATGATCGCCCGCTGCGTGAAGGACTCCAAGACGCTGACGGCGACCTACAACGGCGACTGCCTGAGCCTGGCCGACGTGGTGGTCGTGGACGTCCAGTGCGACTACACGAAGCACGAGCTTGGCAACATGCGCAACGGCCAGGCCGAGATGACCGCCCTCGAGGCGACCATGCGGACCATCGGTGAGAAAATCCCCGCCAAGTGCCTGGTTCTCATCGAGACGACGGTCGCCCCCGGCACGACGGAGTTCGTGGCCTGGCCGATCATGAAAAAAGCCTTTGCCGGGCGCGGCATGAAGGCCACGCCGCTGCTTAGCCACAGCTTCGAGCGCGTCATGCCCGGCAAGGAGTACGTGTCGAGCATCCGCGACTTCTGGCGCGTGTGCTCCGGCTGCACGGTCGCCGCGCGCCAGCGGGTTGTGAAGTTCCTCAAGGAGGTGCTAAACACCGAGCAGTTCCCGCTGACGGTCATGGACCGCCCGATCGAGTCGGAGACGACCAAGATCGTCGAGAACTCCTACCGCGCCACGACGCTGGCGTTCCTCAACGAGTGGAGCCTGTTCGCCGAGCGCAACGGCGTTGACCTCGTCAAGGTCGTCAACGCCATCAAGATGCGCCCGACGCACAGCAACATGATCTTCCCCGGCCCGGGCATCGGCGGATACTGCCTGCCCAAGGACGGCGGGCTTGGCTACTGGGCCTACAAGCACATCCTGGGCTTCGAGGACCAGGACGCCATCTTCAAGATCACGCCGCTGGCCATCGACACCAACGACACCCGCGGCCTGCACGTGGCCGAGCTCACGCGCGACGCCCTCCGCAACATGGGCCGGCACATCGCGGGGGCCGAGGTGCTCATCTGCGGCGCCAGCTACCGCCAGGACGTCGGCGACACGCGCTACAGCGGCTCGGAGATGGTCGTCCGCAAGCTGACCGAACTCGGGGCCGACATGCGGGTGCATGACCCCTACGTGGAACACTGGTACGAACTTGAGACCCAGGACACCTACCCGGCCCCCGGCCAGTCGTGGAGCCGGTTCTTCCGCAACCAGAAGCACCTGACGGGCATCCGCGTCCAGCGGGACCTGCCCGCGGCCATCAAGGGCGCCGAGGCCGTAATCCTGGCCGTGCCGCACACGCCCTACCTGGATCTGGCCCCCGACCAGATCGTCAAGTGGGCCGGCGGGCCGCTGGCGGTCATCGACTGCTTCGGAATCCTGCCCGATGAGAAAATCCGCCGCTACTTCGAGCTCGGCTGCGAGGTCAAGGCCCTCGGCCGCGGGCACATCCAAAGGATCAAGGAGGAGGTGCGGAAGAAACAGAAGTGAGAGCGGGCTCAAGCCCGCTTTCGATTGCGGATTGCGGATTGCGGATTGCGGATTGCGGATTGCGGATTTCCGCACTCGGCGTTTGCTGGGGCGGTAGTTAATGTAGTGACTTATGAAAGAAGAAGACTTCGCTTTCCAAGACTGGAGTGGAGAGGAGATCATCCGAAGGCTCAATGAATGCTATGCGGACTCGCCGGATGAGGAGGACAGAGAATCTGTGCGTTTCTCGAATGCAAGCATTGCCAGAATCCTGGAAGATGACCCATGGTGATTGCTCAAAGCAGACATCTATTCGATATTTCGACTTGATTATTGCAGAAAATATGCAATAATGACGATTAGACAGGTGGTGAATCGTCATGATAATAGAATTCAGGGTAAAAAACCATCGTTGCTTCCGGGATGAGCAGGTCCTCTCGCTGGTGGCCGGGGCAGATAAGTCGCTGCCCGATAACGTCTTTACTGAGAATAGCTTCCGGCTTCTGCGCAGCGCCGCCATCTACGGCCCAAACGCTTCCGGCAAGAGCAGCCTGATCGAAGCCATTGGATTCATGCGGGATTTCGTTGTGAACTCTGGGCAAGCCAAGCCGGGTGACCCGATTGCTGTCAATCCTCATCGGCTGGATGCCGCTTCGGCGAAAGAGCCGAGTCTGTTCGAACTGACGTTCTTCCTGGATGGAATACGCTATCAATACGGCTTCACGGCGACCAGGCAGCGGGTTGTTGATGAGTGGCTGTATTCGTACCCCACGAACAAGGCACGCGAGTGGTTTCGGCGCGAGTGGGATGCCAAAGCCAATAAGCCGAAATACGTGTTCCCTTCGCAAAACCTCAAAGGCCGAAAGCGGGAAATTGCCGACGAGGCTGGAGAAAACCGGCTCTTTCTTTCCTGGGCCGCCAACCGGAATCATGAGCAACTTCTTCCGATCTATGAGTGGTTCAGCAAACGGCTGCGCGAACTGCCTCCGAAAGATTACTTGGCGCCGGTTACGGCGCAGATGGCATTCTCTGTCGAGGTGATGCGTGGAGCGGTTGTTCAGATGCTGCAAAGCGCCGATTTCGGGATATCGGACATCCAGATTACCGAGAGGAAGTTGGATGAATCGCGTCTCGGAGAGTTGAAAGGGGTAAAGGACCTCGGGGAGAAGGAACGATCCAAGCTCATTGATGCGGTCAAGGCCGAATGTGATAGGAACCCTCGATTTGATGTGCAGCTGGCGCACCGGGGGGTTCGCGACGTAACATCTTCTTTCAGCTTGCGGGAGGAGTCTGACGGCACACAGCGGTTCTTCTCCCTCATAGGCCCGTGGCTCGCGTCGCTTAGACTAGGCTATACGGTTTTTGTTGATGAGATCCATGCCAGCCTGCACCCTATGCTGACTCGCAGCCTGATCGAGCTTTTTCATAATCCGAAGTGGAACATTAGTGGGGCCCAGCTAATCCTGACAACTCATGATGTCTCGCTTATGGACTCCGCACTGTTTCGCAGGGATCAGATATGGCTCACTGAGAAGGACACGGACGGGGCCGCACACCTTTATTCGCTGAGCGACTACAAGAAAAGGCCGCGGAAGGAGGAAGACTGGCGGAAAGGCTACATGGCGGGACGGTACGGCGCGGTGCCCGTCCTGGGGGATTTTGAAAAACCATGACGCGCCGTCAACGCAGCCGGGAGTCATTCCGTCGTCGGCCGGCATCGGTCGAGCCGCGAGCCTGTGTGCTCTTGGTCTGCGAGGGTTCCAAGACGGAGCCGCAGTACTTCAGGGCATTGCAGCGGGAATTGAAGCTGCTGCCCGTCGAGATTGAGATTGTCGGCCAAGGCGCAGCGCCCAAGACAGTCGTTGAGCGGGCAGTCGAAATGCGCGATACCAGGCGGCATGAAGTGCGTCGTGGATGGAAGGATTTCGACTATGACTATGTCTGGTGCGTAATCGATGTTGAGCAGCCCCACAACAATCCGTCGCTGCTTCCGGCCCTGGACCAGGCACGCGACAACAAGATTAACGTCGCGCTCTCCAATCCGTGCTTTGAGTATTGGTTCATTCTTCACTTCGCGGATTGCGGAAGGCAGCTTATTGACCAGGATGGTGTCCTCCACGAGTTGAAGAAGTACATTCAGGACTATTCCAAGGATCAGGACGTTTTCGAGAAAGTCTGGACTAGCGTGGGTGATGCGATTCGGCGGGCCAAGGAGAGGAAAGACTCCCACGTAAGGGCGGGCACCGAACGGCACCACCGGGACCCTTCGACCGAGGTCGACGAAGTCGTCGAGTTGCTGCGAAGAACCACTGTCATGCCTCAGCCCCAAGTAACCTGAAGGCTTTGATCCATAATGGTTTTCTCTGCGACCTCCGCGCCCTCTGCGCGAGACATGCTTCTTCTTCTCTTTACCCTTCCTCTGCGTGCTCTGCGTGCTCTGCGTTGAGACCTCTTCTTCTTTTTCCCCCGGCGCGGTAGGCTATGGCCATGAGCGAGACAAAGTTGCAGGTTGCGTTGGATTTTCTGGACCTTTCGCGGGCGATTGCAGTCGCCGAGGCGGCCGTCGCGGGCGGGGCCGACTGCATCGAGGCCGGCACGCCGCTGATAAAGAGCGAAGGGCTTGACGCCGTTCGCGCGCTGCGGGCGGCGTTTCCCGGCAAGACGATCGTCGCGGACATGAAGACGATGGACGCCGGCAAGATCGAGGCCGAGGCGGCCGCCAAAGCCGGGGCGAACGTCATGACGGTTTGCGGCGCCGCCGGCGAGGGAACCATCCGCGAGTGCGTCGAGACGGGGCGGCAGTTCGGCATCGACGTGGCAGTGGACCTGATGGGCGTCGCGGACGTCGAGGCCCTGGTGCGCCGCTGCGAGGAAATCGGCGTCGCCTGGCTGGACGTTCACTGCGCCATCGACGCCCAGATGCAGGGGGCAGATCCGCTCGAACAATTGCGCCACGTCCGCCGGCTGACAAAGCTGACGGTGGCGGTGGCGGGCGGGCTAAACAGCGAGACCGCCGCCGCGGCGGCTGCGGCCGGCGCCGACGTGATCATCGTCGGAGGCGCGATAACCAAGGCCATCGACCCCAGGCAGGCGACGGCTGACATCCGCAAGGCGATCGACAGCCGCGAGCCGATCGCGACGGACCTTTTCAAGCGGACCAGTTCCGCCGGCCTGCGTGAGTTGCTTTCCCGCGTGCGGACGAGCAACGTCTCCGACGGAGCCCACAGGCTGCCGTGCCTGGATGGCATCGTTCCGCTGGCCGTGGGGCAGTTCGCCTGCGGCCCGGCCGTGACGGTCAGAACCGTGCCGGGCGACTGGGCCAAACCGGTCGAGGCGATCGACGTCGCCAAGGCGGGCGACGTGATCGTCGTCGACGCCGGCGGGATGCCCCCTGCCTGCTGGGGCGAGTTGGCCAGCGAGAGCGCCGTGAACAAGAAACTCTCCGGCCTGGTGGTCCACGGCGCGGTCCGCGACTCGTCGGACATTCGCAAGCTTGGCTTTGCGGTCTGGAGCAGGCACGTGTGCAGCCACGCCGGCGACCCGGTCGGGCTTGGCGAGATAAACCGTCCGATCATCATTGGCGGGCAGCGGATCTGCCCGGGCGACTGGATCCTGGCCGACGACGACGGCGTGATGGTGCTGCCAAAGGCCAAGGCGGCGGAGATGGCCAACCGCGCCGCCGACGTGCTGGAGGCGGAGAATCGAATCAGGCAGGAAATCCGCCAGGGCAACTCCACGCTTGCCCAGGTGGTACACCTGCTGAAGTGGGAAAAGAAGGGAAGCCTCGGCGATGCCGGATAGACACGCGTCGTAGCACGGGCATCTTGCCCGTGAGTAGCATGGGCATCCCCGTTAGGGGTCCCAAGGACTTGCCCATGAGTCGCAGGGCCATCTTGGCCCTGCTCCGGTCTGCGTTTTTGGCGAGATAGACTGGCAATAGGAAGGGAAGTGGCGGCGATGCCGGATAGACACGCGTTGGAACTGGCGGGCAAGGAACTGCTGGAGCGGATCCAGCAGACGATGGCCGCGGTCCGGTGGGAAAGCTTCATGGAGCTTAGCCGGATGCTGCCGCGGGCGCGGCGGACGTTCGTCACCGGGGCCGGGCGAAGCGGGCTGGTCGCGCGCAGCTTCGGCATGCGGCTGATGCATGCCGGCTTGCCGGCATTCATCCCTGGCGAGACGATCACCCCCGCGGCCGGGCCGGGCGACCTGATCGTCGCCATTAGCTGCACCGGGCGGATTGGCTACACCGCGTATGTCGCCCAGCGCGCACGCGAGCTTGGCGCCAAGGTCGCGGTCGTCACGAGCGAGCCGCAAAGCCCCGTGGCCCGCTGCGGCGACGCCGTCATCGTCGTGCCGGTCGAGGCCGACGACATCGTCATTCGCGCAGCCGTGTTCGAACACGCCACAAGCCTCTGCCTCGACGCGGTCTTCAACGTCCTGGCCGACAGGCTCAAGCTGGACCTCCAGGCCTACCGCGAGCGGCACGCGAACCTGGAGTAGAAGAGAAGATGAAGATCTCGCGCAGAGAGCGCAGAGGACGCAAAGGAAAGGAATGTGGGACAATGGGGTTAATGAAATGTCCAGATTGTCAGGGGCAAGTCTCTGAGTCTGCCCCGTCATGTCCTCACTGCGGAAGACCATTGAATGCGCTTGCTGCTTCCCAGCGCGGAACCATTTGTCCCTATTGCCGTCAGCCTGGGGTTGCAAGAATCAGGGGTCTTCATGGGCCAGGCGAGGTGCTGACGGCAATCGTACTTCTCTTTTTGGGTCTAATTCCGGGTGTGATTTATTACATTGTCCAGGAAAACAAACCCTATTGCAGCCATTGCGGGCGAAGAGTCTCTAAGAGTCTCCAGGAGATAGCACATGCCCAGAGTTTCGGGGGACGGGGACAGTCAGAGCATGTTTCCCCTGATTTACCATCGCGCCGTCGCGCATCACTTCTCTGTTAGCGCAGCGGCGCGGACGTAATCGGAAATGCCTTTGAACCCGCCGGCCCGCGAGCGGTTTTCCAGCAGCGCCTTTTCAGAGGCGGTGAGCCTGACGTTGATCTGTTCGGTGCGTTCACCCGTGCGGGCCGGGGCCGGGGGACGCTCGCCGTCCTCCAACATGGTTGCCACCGTCGCCACCAGCCCTTCGCGCACGGAGGAGATGCACGCGGCCGGGGTCTTGCCATCGCCGTAGGTGTTGGGCAGTTCCAGGCCGTGGGCGTACCACTGCCCGTCCTCAAACCACATGACGATTTCATAATCGTCGGCGATTACCTTGGCCCTGGCCCGGACGGCCGGATCGAAGGGACGCGCCGGATCGCTCTTGGACGCTCGGCACTTGGCATCAGAGTTTTTCGATTTGCCTGACATAGACTGGCTTGACCTTTCCATGATGCACCGGCATGACGAACGTGCCGACGCCTGGCTTCTTGAATACATGGTGCGATCCGGAAGTCCGATGCAGGAAGTAGCCCTTCGCTTCCAACATCTTCAGGACCTCCGGGAATCTCATTTCGCTTGCCATGATTTAAGTATATCGCTAGATATACAGGCAGTCAAGCCCGTGCCTGCGACTACTGATAGAGAATTTGAGCAAATTCGCAGGTCAGTCGCGGATTGGAATAGTCGGCTGTCCATGTCTTGCCGCAAGAGTGCGCAGGCCGTATGTTGGTGTTCAAACTGACCGGTTCTTCAGGCCCGCAGGGCCAACAGGCACATTGCCGGAACGTAGCACATGTTCCGCGTCTTAGATCTGTGACAAGCGCCTCGAAAAGCGGAGCCTTTGGAGTGCGGTGGCAGAGTCCCGTAGGGACTCTGCCGCCGCACTCCAAAGGCTTGCGCGTCATCGCACGCGCTGGCAATAGAGATAGCATTGCGCGTTATCGCAAGGCATAGGTAATCGACAATGACAGTCAACAATCTACTGGTCCCTGTAAGATTGTTCACGCCCGCGGGTGGGACGTTTCGGTGGCTACGCGGCGTGCGGCTTTTGCCCGCGGTGGCAGCGGACAGTCTGCCTCTGGGGCAGCTTGAACTGGACCTCGGGTCGTACCTGCCCCGGCGCGGCGAGGGGTCGGTGAATGTGCGTGTCGTGCGCGATGGCGGCGTCGGCGGGGCCGAGGCGTATCGGCTGACGATCAGGCCGGGCGATATCGAAGTAGCTGCGGCGTCCGATGCGGGGGCGTACTACGGCGTGCAGACTCTGCGGGCGCTGCTGGCGGCCGGGGCGGGGCCGCAAGGCCGCGTAAAAGGGGACAGGCACCTCCGCGACGAAAAGCATGTCGCTTCGGAGCCAGTCCCCGTTTTTGCAGCCGGCGGTGCGGAGATTCCTTGCGGCGTGATCGAGGACAGGCCGGACTTCGCGAGGCGCGGGGTTTATCTCGATTGCTCGCGCGGCAAGGTGCCGACGCTTGCGACGCTCAATCAGCTCGTCGAGCGGCTGGCGCACTGGAAGGTCAACGAGCTTCAGCTTTACGTGGAGAACGTATTCACCTTCCGCAAGCACCCTGCCATCGGCGTCGGCTTCAGCCCGTTTACGCCCGAGGAAATTATTGCCCTCCAGGACCATTGCCGGGCGCACCACATCCGGCTGGTCGGCTCGCTGTCGAGCTTCGGGCACATGGAACGCATCCTCGAGCTGCCGGCGTACCGGCGCCTCGGCGAGATGGCGGGCTTCCGCGGCCTGGCCGGCGGAACGACGCTCTGCCCGCTGGATGAAGGCTCGATCGCGCTAATGGCGGACCTGTACTCGGAGTTCGTGCCGCTGTTCGACGCCGTCGACTTCAACGTCTGCTGCGATGAAACGTGGGAACTGGGCGAAGGCCGAAGCCAGGCCGAGGCCAAGCGCGTGGGCCTCGGGCGCGTGTACCTGGACTTCCTGCTGAAGCTGCGCCAACTGTGCGGCAAATACAACAAGCGAATGAACGCCTGGGCGGACATCGCGCTGGAACACCCGGAAATGCTGGGCGAACTGCCCAAGGACATCGTGATGCTCAACTGGCAATACATCGCCAACGGGCCGCGAATTGCCCGCAGCGCGGAGATCGCCGATGCGCATCTGCCGCTGGTGGTCTGCCCGGGCACGAGCGGGTGGCTTTCGCACGGCAGCCGGCTGGCAAACGCGGTTGCCAACGTGGCCAACTTCGCCGCCGAGGGGCGGCGCCGCGGCGCCGAGGGCCTGCTGAACACCGACTGGGGCGACGATGGGCACCGCAACCCGCTGGGCGCGAGCCTGCACGGTTTCGCCCACGGCGCGGCCCACTCGTGGCACGGTGCGGCCGTGGACGATGCGACGTTCACCGAGCGTTTCTGCCGCCAGTATTTTTGCCAGCGCCAGGGCGATGAGAGGCTCGCGTCGTACGTGCGGCTGCTGGGCGGCACGGCGGAGATGATCCGTTCGCCAAGCGCGTATCGGGTGTCGCTGTATCGTGCGCTGGTGGAGCCGCTGGCAGCCCCCCTGGGGGGCCCAAGGCCGGCCGAGCCGGAGGCGAAGGACTCTATCGGCCAGATCCCCACCGATGGGGCCTGGGAAGTGATAGAGCGCATCGGCCCGGCGCTGGCTGACATGCCCAGCCCCGACAGCCAGCGGGATGAGTTCGAGAAGCTTGCCCTGGCCGAGCTTGCCCTGGCTGGGCGAATGGACATGTTGGCGGCCCGCCGCGCCGTTGCCGCCGCCAAGCTGCGCACGGGCCAATGCCCCTCCGCCGCCGACCTGAGTGCCCTGGCCGATGAGACTGCAAATGTGTCCGACGAATTCCAGCGGCTCTGGCTTGCCAGAAGCAAGCCCTCGCGCCTGGCCGACAATGTCGCCAAGCTCGATGCCGCCATCGTCGAGTCCCGCTGCCTTGCGGCGGGGGATTGAAGGGCGCCATGCCACACCGCGAACTAAGCCGCATGTTTTTGCTCCCTGGACCGCAAGCCCGAAATGGCCGGACCGCCGCGCCGTGGCACGCGAATTGTGCGCGGTCACAGGTGTGCAGAAGCGGTGGAAAACCGGTTGGCAGCAGGCGTAAGATATTTACATGGCGGAAGTTGTGAACATATACATTATATCTTCATATGTTGGTATGTCCCAAGATGCATGTGTCTTGGCCCTTTGAGGCAGCCGGCGGAACAGCCCGATGGAACCTGTTGCAAGCGATTTCGACTATCCGCTCAACCCAGCCCTTATCGCCCAGCATCCGCTGGCGCGACGCGATGAGTCCCGGCTGATGGTGCTGCGCCGCCGGACAGGCCGGATCGAGCTTCGCGTCTTTGCCGACCTGCCCCCGCTGCTTGCCCCGGGGGACCTGTTGGTGGTCAACAACACGCGAGTGATTCCCGCGCGATTCTTCTGCCGGCGCGGCACGGGCGGGCGGATCGAGGGCCTTTTCTTGCGACAGAGGCAACAGAATTGCGGATTGCGGACCTGCCTGCCGGCAGGCAGGTTGCCGGATTGCGGATTGCCTAACCGCAAACGGCGCGGAAGTGGCGATGGCGACCCTCCTATGCCAAGGCAACAGATGAGGAAGATACAGGAGTCACCACAGCTTCTTGGCGGCCAGGACTCATCACCGGGCGAATGGGTGGTTTTGCTGAAGGGCGCCAACCGCTGCCGCATCGGCGAGCGGCTGGAACTCGTCGGCGGCGGGACGGTCGAGCTGGAGCTGCTGGCCAACCGGGGCCAGGGCCAATGGCTGGTCGCGGCGCACCCGTCAGCCTCGGCGGCCGAGGTGCTGGCCGGGGCCGGGCATACCCCTCTGCCGCCGTACATCCGCCGGCCATCGGGTGAAAAAGGGGACAGGCACCGCCAAACAGCGGCGGAGCCAGTCCCCATTTTCGGGGCCGACCGGGATCGCTACCAGACCGTCTACGCCGCCGCTGACGGCGCCGTGGCCGCGCCGACGGCGGGCCTGCACTTCACGCCGGAACTTCTCGCGGCCCTGGCTGCCGGCGGCGTCGAGACCGTGGCCGTAACGCTGCACGTGGGGCTTGGCACGTTCGCGCCGGTGAAGGTGGAAAACCTCGCCGAGCACCGAATGCACAGCGAGTGGTACGAAATGCCCGCCGCGACGGCCTCGGCACTGAACGCCGCCCGCGGCGCCGGCCGGCGCATCATCGCCGTCGGCACCACCAGCGTCCGCGTGCTGGAGTCCATCATCTCGCCCGCCGGCCGATTCGAGCCTGGCAGCGGATGGACCGACATATTCATCCACCCCCCGGCCAATTTCCTGGCCACCGACGCGCTGATCACCAACTTTCACCTGCCGCGAAGCACGCTGTTGATGCTGGTATCCGCCTTCTGCTGCCCCGGCCGGACTGACGGCATTGAGATGATCCGCGCCGCCTACGCCCGCGCCGCGGCCGAGAAGTTCCGCTTCTTCTCCTACGGCGACGCGATGCTCATCGAATGAGAAGAAGAAAAGAAGAGAAGAGAAGAGAAGAAGAAGAAGAAACAGCGTTTCAACGCAGAGCACGCAGAGCACGCAGAGAAGATAGAAGAGGGGAAAAGAAACAAAGAAGCAGAAGAAGCATTTGAGGGGGATTACATGGACCTGCCGACCGGCAGGTCCATGTAATCCCCCTCGATCTTTCGTTTCTTCTTCTCTTCTCTGCGTGCTCTGCGTTGAATCGCTGTTTTCTTCTTCCCTCATTGCCCGAACAGCGGCGGGGGGGTGTCTTCCTTGGTGCCGGTCTTGCGGGCGCGCGGGCCGCGGGAGCGGCTGGGGCCTGGCTCATCGTCGAAGTCGCCGGACCATTTGTACAGCCGCGTTTCGAGTTGGCGGTTGTAGGCCGTGAAGCTCCCGGCCGGGTCGGCGTCGGACTCGATGTCGCGGATGGTCATGAACATCTTGGCGTCGAGGTTGTCGAGGTAATGGATGAAGTACGCCTCGGGGATCATCGGCAGCTTGGGCGAGCCGTACTCGTGGATGCCGTGATGGCTCAGCACGATGTGCTGGAGCAGGTCAAGCGTCTGCTGGGGGAACGGTTCGCCGATCTCGGCCGACAGCGCATCGGCCTTTTCCTGAATCCAGATCGCCGCGATGGTGATGTGCCCGATGAGCTGGCCCCGGTCGGTATAGCTCACGGTGGTGCCGCCCTGCAATTCGGCGGTCTTGCCGATGTCGTGGAGGAACGCGCCCGTCAGGACCAAATCGGCGTTGAGCTTGGGGTAAAGCGGCAGCAGGGCGGCGGCTGCCCGCGTGACGCCCAGCGTGTGCTCCAGCAGCCCGCCGATGAACGGGTGGTGCATGTGCATGGCCGCGGGGCTGCGCTTGAAGGCCTTGACGAAGTCGTGGTCCTCGGCGAACTTTTTTATCAGCAGCTTGAGGGGCTTGTGCTTGACGGGGCGGAGCAGCTCAAGCAGTTCCGCCCACATGGCCTCGACGTCCTGCTGCGTGACGGCCAGGAAGTCCTCGACGTTGACCTTGTCTCGCGGCCAGGGGCGGCAGGCGTCGATGATCACCTGCATGGAGCCCTTGTAGTCCTCGGCCCGCCCCTTGACGTGGAGGAACCCGTCGACGGGGATGGCCTGGAAGAAGGCCTCGTTGGCCTGCCACATCCTCGCGGGCAGCCTGCCGGTCTTGTCGGCCAGCGAGCAGAAGACGTACAGGTCGCCCTTGCGGGTGGTGCGGAGTTCCTTGTCGGTCACGAGGAAGACCTGGTCGAGAGCCTGGTTCGGCTGGAGGTCCTTCACGAAGATTCGTTCGGTTTCCATGACGGGCGAGTTTACCAGCTTCCGGGACGCTTGCAAAGCACGCATCTTGCGGCTATAAGCGTCGAACCTGCCCCTCGGTCCGCCGCGGCGGATTCGGGAGGGGCAGGACCGAAAGACTAAGGACCAGATACGCATGCGTTACAGTCAGTTGCTGATTCCGACGGCCAAGGAAGTCCCCGCCGAGGCGGAGATCCCATCGCACCAGCTCATGATCCGCGCCGGCTACATCCGCAAGGTTGCCAGCGGGACGTACCTCTACCTGCTGCTGGGCTGGCGGAGCCTCCGCAAGATCATGGAGATCATCCGCCAGGAAATGGACGCCGCCGGGGCGCAGGAAGTATCGGCCCCCATCCTCCAGCCGCTCGATCTGTGGCGCCAGACCGGGCGCGACGTTGACTACGGGCCGAACCTATGCGTGTTCAAGGACCGCCACGACCGGTTCAACGCGCTGGCCCCCACGGCCGAGGAAGTCATCACCACCGTTGTCGCGGCTGAGGTGTCCAGCTACAAGCAACTGCCGATCAACCTCTACCAGATCAACGAGAAGTTCCGCGACGAGTTCCGCCCGCGCTTCGGCGTGCTCCGCAGCCGGGAGTTCATCATGAAGGACGCGTACAGTTTCGACGCGGACCTGGGCGGGCTGGACCAAAGCTACCAGGCGATGTACGACGCCTACTGCCGCATCTTCGAGCGGTGCGGGGTGAAGTACGTGGTGGTCCAGGCCGAGAGCGGTGAGATCGGCGGCACGGGCAGCCAGGAGTTCATGGTGCCCACGCCCGTCGGCGAGGATGTGATCGTCCACACCGAAGACGGCAGCTACGCGGCGAACATCGAGAAGGCGGAAGTGGACGCGCCGCCCAAGGCAGCCGCCATCGCCGACGCGCCCCTCGGGGGCCTAAGGCCGGCCATGGCGGAAGTCCACACGCCCAACGTCGGCACCATTGAGGCGGTCTGCAACTTCCTGAAAACCACGCCGACAGAGATGATCAAGACGCTGATATACTCTGCCGGCGAGGCGGAGGAGCACACCTACATAGCGCTGGTCCGCGGCGATCACGAGGTCAACGAGGCCAAGATGCGCCACTTCGCCGAGCCCGGCACGCGACTCGCCAGCGAGCGGGTCATTACGGTGCTTACCGGCGCGGCCGTGGGATTCGCGGGGCCCATGGGCCTGGCCGGCAAGGCGACAAAGCTCATCATCGACCACGCCGTTGCGGCGATGGCAGTCGGCACGGCCGGCGCGAACAAGAGCAGCTATCACATGCGAAACGTCGTGCCGGGGCGGGACTTTCCGCTGTCGGGCGGAAACGTCGTCGTGGCGGACATCCGCAACGCGGTCGAGGGCGACACGTATCAGGGCAAGGCGCTGACATTCAGCCGGGGCATTGAGGTCGGGCACGTCTTCAAGCTCGGCACGAAGTACAGCACCTGCCTCGGCGCGACGTTCACCGACGAGACCGGAGTGGACAAGCCCTGCCTGATGGGCTGCTACGGAATCGGCGTCAACCGCATCCTGGCCTCGGCCATCGAGCTTTACCATGATGAGAACGGCATTGTGCTGCCGCGGGCGATCGCGCCGTTCGAGGTCATCGTTCTGGGCCTGAACAACGACAAGCCCGATGTTGTGGCCGAGGCGAAACGCATCCACGACGAGCTTGCCGCCAGGGGCGTGGATGTGCTGCTGGACGACCGCGACGCCAGGCCCGGCGTGAAGTTCAAGGACGCCGACCTGATCGGCATCCCGGTGCGGATCGTCGTCGGCGAGCGTGCCCTGAAGGAAGGCAACGTCGAGATCAAGCGCCGCACCGACGCCAAGGCCGCGCCCGTGGCGGCGGCAGAGGCGGTCGGCAGGGCCATCGAGTTGCTTGGAGAAAGCTGACGCGGCCTCGGCGCAGCCTGGCCCCGGTGGCGAAATCACAAGCACCAAGCACCAGAATACTGCCACCTGAGAACCATTAATATGTATGGACTTCCACGAGACCTAAACCTAGCTTTCTTCAATGGTAAGGCACTGCTTCAGGCGTGCTTTGGAGCCCATGATGTCATCCTCAACTTCGACGGGAATATAAGCGTAAGCGTGACGTCGTCGCTTGGTTGCACGGGTTCGGGCGGAAGTTTCCAGCAGGGTGACGATTTCCGCCAGATTGCGCCAGCCGTGCTGGAACTGCTCAACCAAACAGTTCTGGCCGCCGAGGGCGATGAAGCAGGGACGTTGACGCTCAAGTTCGATGGCGGCGGAATGCTGGCCATTTACGACGACAGCAAGAACTATGAATCATACATCATCAACAATGGAGGGGAGATGATTGTCGTGTAGATGGGTGAAAACAGGGTGTTGCATCTTTCCGGTGAAATCATGCGAAGCCGCGAAGCCTTTGGTGCTTGGTTCTTTGCTGTTTGGTCCTTGTTTGATATTTGTGATTTGTAATTTGTGATTTATCGTCTGTGACTTGCCGCCGCTGGTTCCTTGTTCCTGGAAGAACGCCTTGGCGAAGCAACGAAACAAGATCCTCGATTACCTGGCGTACCTGGTCGTGCGAACGCTGACGATGTTCGTACACATGTACAGTTGGGAGTCTAACTATCGCATGGCCCGGCGGGTGGGGGATCTGCTGTACAGGGTGATCGGGCGGTACCGCAGGCGGGCACTGGCGCATCTCAAGCTGAGTTTTCCGGAGTGGTCCCAGGAGCGGCGCGAGCAGGTCGCCCAGGCGTCGATGCGGAACTTCGTTTACCTTGCGCTGGAAGTCTTGTTCACAACCCGGCTGATAACGCCGGGCAGTTGGCGGCGGCACATCACGCTGGAGAACCAGGGCGAGAACCTGCGCCTGATGCTCCAGCGCAAGAGCGGCCTGATCTACCTTACGGGGCACTTCGGAAACTGGGAGGTCGTCGGCTACACGATGGCGGCGCTTGGTTTTCCCAACACAGCCGTGGCCAGGCCGCTGGACAACCCGTACATCAACCGCTACATGCTGGGCGTTCGGCAGACCAACGGCATGACGATCTTGGACAAGGAAGGGGCCACCCGCGGCATTGACGACCTGCTGGACGCCAAGGGCGCGGTGTGTTTCATCGCCGATCAGGATGCCGGGCGGCGCGGGTGTTTCGTGGACTTTTTCGGGCGAAAGGCCAGCACATACAAGTCCATCGCGCTGCTTGCGATGAGACACAACGTGCCGATCTTCGTGGGCTACGGGCGGCGACTGGATGAGCAATACCACTTCGCCCTCGGCGTCCATCGCGCCATCCATCCCGATCAATGGGCGGATAAGAACGACCCGATGCGCTGGATCACGCAGGAGTATACCACGGCCCTGGAAGAGGTTATCCGCAAGGCGCCGGAACAATACCTGTGGGGCCACCGGCGCTGGAAACATCGGCCCCCCGGCGAAG
>CAYOBS010000015.1:0-22413 GCA_964402305.1 uncultured Planctomycetaceae bacterium
ATGTCCCCCACCTTCAGCTTGCCCTTGCGGACGTTGTCGAGGAAACCGTCGGGCGGCTTGTTGGGCACAAACTGTCCAGCAGCCAGGTGTTTCTCGTGATCGCTGAGGACCGGCCTGGTCATCAGCGCAAAGTACTTTTCCAGCGCCATGCGGGCGGTTGGCGGCTCGTAGGGCTTTTGCGCCAGCGACAGGAGCTTTCGCCCGTATTCCACCGCCATCGACGCGTCCTCGCCGATCTCGATGATCTCTCGCACGGCCGTCATTACGCGGCCGCCGGGGGCGGCGGGCAACTCTTTCCAGTGGTCGTGATATGCCCGGACGAGGAGATACGCGGCCCGGCCGCCGCCGTGATCCTCGCCGGCGAAATCCCCGCCGCCCTTGCCGAGAAGCTCGACAATCGCGGGCTCGGCCCGCTTGCCGAGGCGGATAAGCGCCCACGCGGCGTTCTGCGCCCGCGAGGCCAGTTCCGTCAGGATTGGGATCGCCTTGTCAGGCGGCGCGGTCAGCAATGCCTCGGCCACGTCGCCCGCGAGGCAGTATTTTTCGGCCCGTGCGGCCGACTCGAGCGCGTCGAGGGACGAAGCTGCGCCCATGCGGGCCAGCGCCGCAACCGCGGCGCCGCGGACCTCGACGGGCACCTTGTAGGCCGGGTCGGAGGCGGCGCGACCGTTTGCCAGCGCTTCGAGGTCCTTTCGACGCGTTTCGAGCTTCACCATGCCGGCCAGCTTTGCGGCCGTAATGGCCAGCGACGCCGAGGCCTTCGGGTTGGCGAGGTACTCGCAGTACGCGGGCACCAGACGGTGGTAGTCCAGCACCGGCGCGTAGGGAACGATCCGGTTGGCGGCGCCGCTGGTGACCGCCTCGATCTCGTTGCCGAGATCGTTAGCCGCCGTCGGCGACGGCTTACCGATGTTGGTCACCGCGTAAAGCAACTCTTCCTGCCGCTCGATACGCATTATGAATCGCAAGACACTCTTATAGGCCGCCCAGGCGTCGCCTTGAAACACGCGCCGCACCGTCCGCGTGCCGCCACGGCGCAGGGTCATTGCGTATTCCGGTGCGTCGCATGGGCCCGGGCCCTCGGGGACCTTCTCGCCGAGCCAGTTGGTTGCCTTGAGCAGTTGGTTCAGCTCGCGCATGTCCCCTGCCGAGATGCGATAGGTCGCGACGTAGGGCGTTCTGCTCTGTTGGATGCGGTCCCCGCCGGGGACTTTCTCCAGCGTCTGGAGCTCGAAGGTGTACGTGCCGTCGCCGCTGATCGTGAGCTTGCGGTTCCACCACCAGATCCCGCGGCCGACGGCCACCTCAAGGCTGTCGAACCTGGCCTTTGCCTCGACGTCCGTTCCGGCGGCAGGCGACGGGGCGGGCTGGGTGGCGGGCGCGGTGACTGCGGCGTTTGGCCTGATGTTTATTCTGTCGGCCTTTACGTCGGCGCCATTGTTCGCCTGGAGAATGGCGTTTCCTTCGACTTGCATATGGCCATCTTCAATCGTGATGCGTTTGCCTTCGATGACGGAATTGCCGTCCTGTATTCTGACCGGCCCTTTTCCCCAAGTCAGAGTTGCATTGGCGTTGGCTGAGTGGACGTCTTGTGGCACGTCAGGGGCCGGCCGCGAGCTTGCCGAATGGGCCGGCTGGGTGGGCGATTCTGCGTTAGTGACGCGTAGGACGAGAGGAGGACAGCTAATGAACATTAGCTGACCACCACGTGACATGAAGCTGCGTATGAACCTGCATTCCAGACGATACGCGCCGGGACTTGTGAGCTTCCAAGGAAGCGTTGTTGTCACCTTCAGTCGGCCGCCGGCCTCAACGCGATAGTACCCATCGCAAGCTTGTTCGTCGGGAGCGGAGGTGGTCCGATCCCCAAAGGCCTGCCTGACTTCCCTGGCCGTTGCATGGCGGACCCCTCCGATCTTCTCGATGTCGAATGAAGGCTGTTCCCAGTCCTCCTGCCAGACACCCGCAATTCGGAGTTGCCAGATATTATGCATGATGCACTGCCAGATGACTGGCGTTGGGCCGTGGTTATCCACTTCTGCACTCACTTCTGGTGCAGTTCCTGAAGCAAAGGATCCCTTAGGCTGAACCCAGCGACATCGCAGGCCGTTCTCCGCGGCTCCCCAATCCACCTGCGACGGCTGACCCGTGGCCTTCATCGCAGGGGTTTGGCCTGTAGCAAGCTCCAACTGTTGCGCTGCCAGCCGGGCCATGGCGGTCCGGGGGAAATCGCGGATGATTCGGCGCAAAGCGTCAGCGCCTTCGTGTGGTCCGAATCCTTGGACGTAGCCCCTCACGGCTTCGGCGGCAAGCTGCGACTCAACTCCGTTAAGAGCGTTTCCGGCTGCGGCATCTTCCTTGCGTTTTCGCCAATTAGCCACGCGGGACTGCCATTTGGATCGGTCCACCACACCATCTGTAAAGGGGTTGTTGGGATCAAATATCGGTTCGGGCGCTTCCAGCCAATCCTTTACTCTCCTGTCATTGGTCTGCTTCAGCCAGACCATCGCCTGATAGCACAGATTCGGGTCCCCCCTGCGATAGCCCAGCATCACGGCTGAGCCGGGAAGAAGCACCTCAGGTGCTCGTGGGGTGTCTGGCCCGCTCGTTGTGTAGTATCGCATGTGGTCGTAGGTGTCGATGATGTGCTGGAGCAGATCGCGGGCCTCGCCCCACATAGCTTCTCGTTCTTCCCGGCCACGCCCCCCCGCGAAGTTGTCGAGATACGTCGCCACGCCATACTCAAGTTCGATATCGTCAGGCTGTGGGCGGTATTGCCGCGCCTTGTGCAGATGGCGGACCTTTTCGATTGCGGCGCCCGCTTGCTTGGCCAGCAACAGCTCCCGACGAAAACCCTCTGGGTCATTCGGGTCATCGACTGCCGGGGATTCGATTATCACCTGTGAGGCCCCGCTGACAATCGTGTGGGACTCGGCGCTGGCGTCAGGTGTGCGCCTGCGGATCGCTCCTACGCGGAGCTTGTGCATGCCGGTCCGAAAGTGCAACGGAGTTCCGTCGGCCTTGCTCTGCCAGGACCTGTCCAGGAGAAGGCGGACGTCACCGGCTCCAGCGTTCTTCACGAGACAGGTGTACTTGGGAGCTTCACTGCGATCTGGCGCCCAGTGATACCATCTGCCGTCTATCTCCACCTCGTATCCGTCCGGGGTCCGTGTGATGAAGAACCTCTCCATCCCTGAGTTGCGGATATCGACTTGGACAGCCGGTGTGACACCTTCCTTCCAGAGCAGCCTCTCGCGGCGAACGTCAAGAGATCCGGCAGGCAGAAATACTTGATCCTTCCCCCCCGGCTGCGTGGCGGCAGGTCCTCCGGCCGGCATGCCGGCCTTTAGGGCTTGGACGAGGGCCTGGACTTCCTGCTCCGAGAACCGGCCGGGGATTGTGCCCTGCTTACCCTTACCAATGGCGGCCATGATTACCGGAACGGAGATGACCTTGCCGTCTACCACAATGGCCACTACATTGCCGATATTGGCCTTGGTAAAGGCCGAGAAGAGCTCTGCCCCGCGATCATCGAGTTCAAAGCCCACGGCCGGTTGGTTCAGGGGGTCCTTTGTCGAGTACACCTTCGCCAGGCCCCAGGCGTCCTTGCCTTCACCCAGCACCATCGTCTGGCCGGGCTTGTCGGAGACCAGCACGTACTTCTGCCCGTTGTATTCGCCTGTCACCAGATTGCCGGCGTTGGCCATGTCGTCCGCGAAGGCCAGCCAGGCGTGGTCGGGCATTGGGCCTGTGATTGTGATTTGGCCGCCTTTCCACCAGAAGCCGACTTTGCCTTCCTTGAGCACATTCACGTACCAAGTCCGTTGCTCCTTGCTCAGCGCCGACGGACTCGGCGCGATGCGGAACTCCAGCTTGCCGCCCGCCGGCTGGGTGCTTGTGGCTTCGGGCGCTGGCCGCGTAGCGGCGCCGTTGCCGAAAATCTTGTTAATTGTCGCTGCGACCTCATCGGGCTTATGGTGCAGCTTGTACGTAAACGGCTTCGTCTTCTCATCCGGCGCCGCCGGCTGCGTGGCGGGCATAGTGCTGGCGGTGAGATCGGGCCGTTGCTCCTTCTGAAGGATCTCTACGTTCGCGGTCATGCCTGGCTTGAACTGGGGATCGGGATTGACGATTCTGATTACGACAGGGTAAGTGACGACATTGTCCGCGGCATTGGGTTTATCGCCAACCTCTGTGACCTCGCCCTTGAAAGCCCGCCCACGAAACGCGTCCAACGTGAAGACGACATCCTGTCCGACGGCCACTTGAGTTATTTCATCCTCCATCACCGGCGCGACGATCTGCCACTGAGTACGGTCGGCGCCAATTAGCTTAATTTTGCCCGTGACCATGATGGACAATTCCCGGGCAGTTTGCCTGTCCTTCGTCGCCCCCGGCTGGGTGACGGGCGCGGCCCTGGGGCTTGCAGCGAAGCCGACGAATCGTGCCCAGGACCGCGGCTGTGTGCGCAGCTCGAAATGATCGATGTCCACCGCATCCATTTGGGTGAAAGACGGCAGGTTCCACCTGGTGCCCCGGGCAACTGTATAATCCACAACTCCGTAGGTGTATCCGACGGTTTGCTCCTGGCCGGAACGGCCTACGGCAACCAGCGCCGCGTTGACCTCCGGCACCACGGTCATCCAGAAATCAACCTTCGCAGTACCGTTGGCGGTCGCGCTGGGCCGGCGGAATAGCGGTTCCACTTTCGCAATCTCGCACACCAGGCTTTCATGCTCGATTCGCCCGGGGCCTGCAAGCTGGCCCACGGTCTTCCACGGCCCAGCGCCCATCCCCACGACAAGTTCCGGCTCACGGCCTGGCGCGGACTTCTTGATTATGGCCCTCGTGTAGGCTGGAATCGCCCACAGTTCACTGACCGGGCCAATCTTTGAAGAAGGGGGGACGGCACCCGGATAAACCAGCTCAAGCACAGCGGCAACTAGATCATCAGCCTTTGATTCAAACCGTTTCCAATCAGGTTGCGGCTCCAGGGGAGTCCCGTCCGGCGACCACCATTTGCCCGCGCCGGTAATCGCCAGGAGCCTCAGCTTGCCGCCATTGGGCAACCTCGCCTCCGGCTGAGGCACGTCGCATCGCACGGTGACCATCTTGACTGACCGCTCAGATTCCGGCGCTGGGGAGGCGCTCTTGCCTGTCGGGTCAAATCGTCCAGCCGGGCGACGGAGAATTGCCTTCAGTTCTGTCTTTTCATTTGGGCCGACCGAGATGTTCTGGAACTCGACCCAGCTATAGGGCCTGACCTTCAAGCGTAGTGAAACGATCTCCTTGGCTGGCAGATCGAAGGTGAAGCTGCCTTCGCGTGCGCCGCCGATAGCACTGTATGCGGGTCCCTGCGTATGGCCGTGCTCTTTTCCCTTCTCGTCGATTGCGACCATCCTGATATCGTAATTGGGCACGGCCCGGCCATCGCGAGTGAGCGCCGCACCGCCGCGCTCTTCAAACGTGACGACGGCCTTGCCATCCTTGCTGGTGATGTCCAGGAGGCGGAATTCCGCTGGTGGCATGCCCGCGAACTGATTTACTGTGACCACCTCGTCGGACTTCGCCACGTGGAGTTGCCCGACGTCATACCACTGGGGCTGCGCCACAAACAGGAACCGGCTTGCCAGCGCCTCCCGTGAAAGCCCCGACATTAAGACGTACATCGTCCTGGCTTTGCCCTTGCCCTCGAACCACGGGTAGGTGGTTCCCTCGCCCGTAGCCCTCAGGAATGTTGGCCGATCCATGTCCGTGTTCTGGGCGTCAGGCGGAACGCCCGTGATCTGGAAGGCCACAGTGTACCGCTCCACTGGCAGGCCTTCACGAAGGATGGCGTGGGCATAGGGCATCTTGACTTCGCCGCTGCCATCCGGGGCATACCAGGGCATGCTGTCATCCTGGTGTGGTGGCCGAACGCCTAGAATCTTCACCGACATCCCGCCGGGCAGATGCACCTGATCCATTTCAGCC
This sequence comes from uncultured Planctomycetaceae bacterium, assembly GCA_964402305.1. Taxonomy (GTDB): domain Bacteria; phylum Planctomycetota; class Phycisphaerae; order SM23-33; family SM23-33; genus JAUWQU01. The sequence goes on from CAYOBS010000015.1 coordinate 5,974, forward strand.
GGCTGGGTGGCGGTGGCTGTGGCTTTGCCTTCCTGAAGGCTCTTGAAATCTTCTCGCGAGAGGAACAGGACGCGCTGAACATCGTCCTCGAACACGGTCAGCGGCTTGCCGCTGTAGGTGACCGTCTTCTTCTCGGTGTTCGGCGTTGCCGTGTCGACGGGGAATCGCCGAGTAACTTCATACTCGTCACCGGCATCTGTTGTCCGAAGGTACTTCCACTCAACTTCGGAAACCGCCCCCGGGTGGCCATCGGTCGACTTGCCTGTCTCCTGCGTAACGCCGCCTTCCGGCGGAATCGACGAGCCGCCGTTGGTCGGTCCATAGCGGCAGTTGTTGACGAACACAACGAAAGCCGGAAACTTCCGCGCGGGCTCGTCGGCCTTGGCGGCAACGGGCTTTTCCGGCCCGGTGGCTTTGAGGACCGCAAGCGGGACGGCGACGGCGGCCACGAGGATGGCTGCCGCGAGCACGCCCAGGCGAGTCATGGCGCGGCGGTTGCGGCGGGGGTCAAGGATCGCCAGCAGCCGGCCCTCGAACTGGCTCTTGCGCGCCATGGCCACGGCCGCCAGCGACGGGCAGCGGACAGAGTGCAGCGAGCGGACGATTTCCAGCAGGTGCCCGGCGTAGTCGGACGCCTTGTGCCCGCTTGCCAGCACCAGGTCGTCGCAGGCCTGCTCGCGTTCGATCCTCAGCATCCGCCCGGCGAGCCATACCAGCGGATTGAACCAGTAGATCACGCGGGCCAGGCGGGCCAGCAGTTGCGTCAGGCAGTCGCGGCGGCGTATGTGGGCAAGCTCGTGCAGCAGGACGACGCGGCGGCGGTCGGCGGGCCAGTTATCCGCCTCGGCCGGCAGGATGATCGCCGGTCTGAAGATGCCGCAGGTCAAGGGTATGTTCGGCCAGTTGCTCCGCAGCAGCACAACCCGTCCGCGAACGCCAAGCCGCGGGCGCAACTCATCCAGCAGATGGCCCCAACTGCCGCTATTGATCCGCTCGGCCCGGCGGGCCTGCCGCCAGACGATGACCGTGCCGGCAAGCAGCGGCAGCAGCAGAGCGGTGGCGCCGGCAAACCAGGCTAACAGCACCCAGGCCGGCCAATGCACGGGCGGCGTTTGCGGCGCGGCGGCGGCCGGAACTGGCGCGGCTGGCGTTTCCGGGGCGGCGTCGGCAGGATGGACAGGCCGCTGGGCGCCGGCAGGCAACGGCCAATCGCCGGCCGGCATGATGGACTCCGCACGCGGGCCGCCTGTGTCGACACGGGGTTCCACCATGGCGAGTGACTGTGCTGCGGTCTGTTCCATCCGGGTCAGGCCCCCCGTCCCGGCCCAGTCCGGCAGGAGCGGCACCTGGAGTTGCGGCAGGGCAAGCGACAGGAATGGCACAAGGATCAACGCCGCAATCGACAATGTCCATGTCATGTGTCGCACAGCCGCCGAGGACCGCCGCAGCAGCAGCGTCGCCCCGGCGGCCAGAAGCAGCACCACCAGGCCCTTGGCGGCAGCGTCGATGAGAACCGCCACCCACTGGGTAGTATCTCCAGGTACGAAAGTGAAGGCGGTCATCAGCGGCCATCCTTTCTGGCCTGGTCGATCAGCTTGGCCATGCGATCCAACTCATCCGGCGCGGGTGCCGAAGGCGAGGCGTCCAATAGCGCCACCAGCGCCTGCTCGGCCGATCCGTCGAAGAACGTTCGCAGCATGCGCCGCATCGCCGAGCGGCTGGCGTCCTTGCGGCTGCGCGTGGGCAGGTAGATGTACTTGTTGCCCTCCGCCTTGTGCCTGAGGTGCCCCTTATCCTCGAGGATTCGCATCAGCGCCCGCACGGCCGAGTAGCTCGGCGGGTCGGCCATGGCCTGGCAGACCTCCGCCACGCAGGCCTGGCCGTTGGTGTAGATGATGTCCATAATCTGCCGCTCGCGGCGGCTGAGATGTGTTTCCGGCCTTGTCGCCATTACTTTCCCTTTCCCTGTAAATGACGCTGAAAATGCCGCTTTGTTCCCGACCATAGCTAAATTATTAGCATGCCCCTCGCCGGCCGTCAATATAAATGTTAGAAATTTAGCACACGATCACCGCCCGTACGGAAAACTCCGTCCGTGATTCTACAGCACGTCAGATGTATCTGATGTCATATCAGGATGTTGTGAAAGCAGCCCGACGTGACGCGGGATGTGCTTCGTCAGGGAACGGTGTTGAGGTTGCGGTAACCGAGCGAGACTCTCGCGCTGACCTGTTTCACTATGCCCAGCCGGCAGCGATGATATGGCTCGCATCGCGTCCGTCATCTGTCTGCCTCCGTATCCAGACTGGCCCACTCGTTCCTTAGCAAGCCCCAGCACTCCATGTCAGTGAAGGTGTCCCAGCGGCGGAGATGCTGTCGCAGGCGACCTTCGTGCTTCAGACCGATCTTCTGCATAACCCGGCCGGAAGCGACGTTGCGGGACATGTGCTGCCCGAAGATGCGATGGAGCCCAAGCTGCTCAAAGCCGAAGCGGACAAGCTCCCGTACGGCCTTGGTGCAGTAGCCCTGGCCCCAGTAGTGCTTGCCGATCCAGTAGCCCAGTTCCCCACGGCTGTGGGTGGTGCGAAAGCTCATCAGGCTGACCGTGCCGATCAGGGTGCCGTCCTTCAGGCAGACCGCCAGCGGCAGGCTGTTGCCCTTCTCAAAACCTTCCACGTGCCCGGCGATTCACTGCTCGGCAACGCCATCGGGATACGGATGCGGCATCGTCGCCGTGGTGTCGGCCACCTCCCATGCTCCGGCCAGCAGTTGGACGCGCGGCGCGTCGGCAAGCTTGAACGGCCAAAGGATCAGCCGTGCCGTTTGAAGAGTCGGTAGCCCATTCATGATTGTGGCTCCTTTTCCAGGACGGCTATGTACAGTGCCGAATCGGCATCAAGGAATCGTGTGACGCGCCAGCCTGTGCCCTGAACGATCTGCTGCATCTCGTGCTTGGACACGATGAGGTACTCAAAGAACGGTGTGCAGTACCGCTTGTAGCGAATGCGGAACCGCAACTCTCCGGGCAGATGGCCCCGCCGGACGTTGCGGCGCTGATAGTCCAGGTGCTCCGGGACGTGTGCGTGCCGGCCACGGCGTACGTGCGGGTCTAACGATTCGGCGATGATCCGTCCGTGCGGGCTGGTCAATTTGTGGAACCTTCGCAGCAGACGTCTTGCTCGCCCGGGGTTGCCGAGCAGACCGAAGTTGTTGCCGAACATGACCAGCGTGTCGAACGTTCCCAGGCGGCTGTCGATACCGCTTATGGGCAGCACTCGCGCCTTGCGCAGACCTTGCTTGCGGCACGTGCGGATCGCCAGCGGCGAGATATCGACGCCTGTGGCATCCAGACCCTTGCTCTGAAGGAACAGGGCCACTCGCCCCGCCCCGCAGCCGATGTCCAATACCCGCCCGCGCGCCAAGGCGACAGCTTGCTGTTGGTGTCGCGGCCAGCGCTCGTATGGCTGCAAGTAGCACTCAGGGCCGCTGGAGACATCGAAGTACCCATCGTCTCGTTCCACGATCTCCCAGCCGCCCCGGCCATGGAGATAATCCCACATGGCGGCTCCAAATGCGTCTTGTTGAGGAGTCAGTTTGTCCATGGTCGTTTTCCAGATCAAAGAGGGCTCAGTGTCGCCGGACCCGTGGCCGGGGAAGTGGAGGGCTGACTCATGGGTGCGCCGCGATTCGACCCGGCCGCGGCAGGCTTGCCAAGGACGATCCGGGCGACGTACGCCACGGCCTGGCCATTGGCGTCGAGCGAGGCGCCATCGCCGGTGGCGATGACGATCGGCTCGCCCGGCCGGGATTCGCCCGCGCAGGCCATGAGAAGCGTCCGCCACACCTTGGCGGCAAGAGTCTCGGTGATGTTCACCTGGCTGTCGCTCATGGTGGACAGTTCCAGGTTGATCGCCGCCGAGATGGCGCCGCCGGGCCGTGGTGAGCCCGACACGGTCAGTTTGGCGCCCACCGAGCGATTATCCACCGTGGTCGTGACGGAAGAATCGCCTGCTCGCCCCGGACCCACGGATGTCGCCACGGGGACCGTGTCATCGATCCTGATGCGATCGCCGGACAGCCGGACCGACTGGTCCATGCGATAGAGGGTCTTGGCCTGACCGAAACGGGCCAGGGCCTTGGCGAACTCGGCCGGGCTGCCGGGATTGCCCAGGGCGGCCGGGCTGAACTGCCCCAGCCGACCCGGCGGCAGGCGCACCTCGAACACCGTCGCATCCAGCGGGCATGTGGCGGCGTCGGCCTCGTCGGCGGGGGGGAAGATCGCCCGCGGCGAGCCCAGGACAATCCTGGCGACGTACGCCACGGCCAGGCCGTTGGCATCCGGCGTGCCGCTGACGCCCAGCATGACAACCGGCTTGCCCGGCTGCACCAATCCCTTGTGCGACAGCCGCGGTTTGCGGACCACCGAGCCGGCGCCCATCATCCCTGACACGGGAAAGGCGGTGCGGGCGGGCCGGGGGCCGGAAGCCGAAGCCGGACGAGTGGTAGACCTCGCCGGGCGCGTGGTCGTTGTCGCGGGGCGGGTAGTCGGCCGCGCCGGACGTGTCGTGGGCCTCGGCGGAAGCATGACCGATGACCTCGAGCCGGTGAGAGGCACTGTCGGATCGCCGGCCAGCGCGGTCATCTCCATGTCCAGCGTTGCATCGATGCCGCCCGCGACGGCCTTGCCCGCAAACTTCAGGATGACGCCGACCGAAGTGTATTGAACCGTGTTGATCGTCTCGCCCAGTTCGGACAGGCGCGACATGAAGACCATCGGCGTGCCGCTCTGCACCCCGATTTGCTCGCCCGAGAGCCTGACTGACTGGTCCATGCGATACAGCAGTCGCGTCTGCCCCGCGGCCGAGAGAGCCTTCTCCAGTTCCGCGGGGCCCGCGGCGGCGGCCAGGGCGTTGGCGTCGAACTGGGCGATCTTGTCCGCCGGCACGCGGACTTCGTACACGAGGGCTTCCAGCGGGCAAGCCATCGGCTGAGCTTCCGTCGCCTCCGCCACGGCCTTGGCCTGCTTGTCTGCCGCTATCGGCTGCGTGGCAACCACGGTTGTAGGTCTGGTGATGGTTCCAGGCGTGAGCGAGACGTTCTTGAACTCGGCCCACTCGTACGGCCGGGCTTGGAGTCGGAACTCCTTAACGTTGCTCAATCGCACTTTATCGAATGTGCAGGTAAGTTGATGAACGTTTCCTGCCCCACCCGTAATGGACCTGATGGGCTTGAGTTCCTTCCCGCCGATATCGACCGCGATCACTCTGACATCCCGGCCTTCTACGTTATGCGCAACGCTTACGACCACAATATTATCTTCCTCATGTGCTGGCGAGAACAACACCACAACGTTGCCCCGGCTTCTCGAAGATGAACCGCTGCCGCTTGCTTCGGCCAATGTAGTCCATGCACCCGCCGCCACTCCCAGCTTGACCGTAATCGCATCCTGAGATGTCCGAGTTATGGCAGCAATGGCTAGCAATTGCGGAATCGCGTCGCCCTTTTCAACAACAGGGCCTCCTCCCGCATAGCTGGTCGGCGGAACAAACTCCCATTTTGTCCCGACGTCTTCCTTCGGCAGGTTTGTCAGCCGGATCGCCAATTCATTCCCCCGTTCGCCCGCCCCTGGTGTTACCGACGCCCCAAGATGCGAATAAGGCCGCTGCGACAGCGATGAACCATCAGGCCGCCACCACGGTCTGCCGTCCGATGGATTCTCCGACACGCCAATCATCTCTACCGTCACCCCGTCGGGCAAAGTGACGCCCCACAGCTTGGCCGGCTGCGGAGCAGCCGGGTGGTCCGAGCCTGAAGCATCAACTTGCGAAGCCTTCGATGTGGGGCTGGAAGTGTCCGCTGAGCGAACCAGCGTCTGCGTCATGCGGGAGTATGGCAGGCCCACGCCCAGGCCTAACGTGGTGATCACCACTGCCGCCATCAGGGCAAGGATCGCCGACCACCATCGGCGGGCGCGCTGGCCGGCAAAGTACTGAAGCAGCAGGCACACGCCGGCATCGAGCAACAGAAACATTGGAAACAGGACGAACGCCCATTCGCATGCGATGTGGGAGGCTGCGACGGTTGCCCTGGTAAGCTGGGACAGTTTCATGCCCATATCACTGAAGGTAGCCTCACATTTGGGCACCACGAAGACAAGAACGGCAAGAATCGCACCGAACGCCACGGCATGAATCATAATGGCCCACAAGGCGGGCACGAGAGAAGCCCGCCTGGCTGCCGGCTGACTGGCCCGAACAGCCGCGAAGGCCTCGATCACCTCCCGCCGACCCAGGACCACCAGCGCCCAGATGCCGAAAGGCAGGCCGATGATGTTGCCGGGCGCGGCGATGAGGGCCAAGATCGCGGCGGTGATGCCCAGGCCTCGATTGCGAAGCTGCATCATCCGCATCGCGCCCAGGAAGACCACGATGCTGACGGCAAAGTCGATCGTTAGAACTGCCGAGGCGATCACCACCCACCAAGGGATGCCCAGCGGCTGACGCCCAAAGAACACCGCTGATATCAGCTTGGCAACAAGAAGCACCAGCAAGCCGAGAAGCGGCACGGCGTTGATCCCCGCCGCCACGATCATGCCGATGCCCGGGGCCTTCACGGCTTGGCGGGCACGATCCAGGTCTAAATTCGCACCCGCGACTCCCTCGGGCATCGACTCCTCGGCCGGTTTGGAAGGCTCGGGTCCGGCTGGCCCGGGTTTGGCTGGCGCCGCGGGATGCTGCAGTTTATATCGAATCTTGAAGCCGGCTGTCTTCTTGTCCGAGACGGCAAGCACCTGGAGCAGGCCCATTGCGCCTTCGCGCGTCTTGAATACGTACGTCGTCGGCAGCAATCCTTCAGTGCCCATAACGGCCGGCGTAGCACCGCGAGTTTCGCTAAGGGCAAGATTCCGCATAGCCTCGACATCGGGATTGTCCCATCCTGCGTTGCTCACGGGCACAACCACAAGGTCGATGCCCCACGGCGCGTCGTCTTCACCGCACACATCCACGCCGTGCAGCACCGCCCATGCCCCCAGCCGGCGCATGTCCGGCCGAACGCCCCCCTTGAACTCTTGTTCCGTGATATTCTCGATGAACTCGGGCGCGTCGAAGAACTGGCCGGTCTTCAGGTTAAGCAGGCGATTGCGCCTTTCACCGCTCAGGCCGAATGTCCGCTCGATGACTGGCCCAAATGCCGCACTTGTGGGTTGGACGCTCTCGTCATCTGCCCCGCCGGTAGCCACAATTGTCTCGACCCGCGTCTTTACTTCGCTGACCTGCTGATAGCGGCGGGCGGGTTCGCGCTCAAGGGCGCGGAGGACGACTTCGTCGAGGCGCACGTCGATGACCACCTTTCGGCTGGGCGGCTCGAATCTTTTGTCAACACCGCCCTTGGGCAGTTCGCCCGTGAGCATCTGGTAGAACACGACACCGAGCGAATAGATGTCGGCCCGGTGGTCCACCTCGCGCGGGCGGTCGATCTGCTCGGGGGCCATGTACTGCGGCGTGCCCATCACGTGCTGCGTGGCATGTATATCCTGGGAGGCACTAGCGGCGCTCCCGTGCCCCTCACCCTCACCCGGCCCTGACGGGCCACCCTCTCCCTTCAAGGGAGAGGGATCGCCTGTTTGGGGGCCTCGCGGTTGGGCTGGATCATGGCCCACCAGCTTTGCCAGGCCGAAGTCGGCGATCTTCACCTGCCCGGCGCGGCTGAGCAGGATGTTCTCCGGCTTGATGTCGCGATGGACGATGCCACGGTCGTGGGCGTACTGGAGGGCGTCGCAGATCTGCGGCACGATGGCCAGGGCTTCCTTCGGGCTGACCCCTCGACCGCGCTCGGGACCGGCCGTGTCGGCGTCCAGCAGTTGCCGCAGGCTCAGGCCATCGACGTACTCCATGATGAAGAAGTACAGTGAAACGGGGACTGGCTCCGGCGGTGCCGTCTCGCCGGTGCCTGTCCCCTGGTTTTCCATTTCACGCGAACCGAAGCTGTAGATCGTCACGATATTGGGATGGCTGAGCTTGGCCATCGCCTGGGCCTCGCGGGCGAAGCGATGTGCGAAGTCTTTTGCCATTTTTGCCAAAGAATCCTCCCGCCCGATCTCCGGCGGCAGGACTTTCAGGGCGACCAGCCGGTCGAGTTGCTTCTCGCGGGCCTTGTAGACCGCACCCATGCCGCCCCGGCCAATAAGCTCGATGATGTCCAGTTCCGGAAACAGCGGGGCCAGTTCATCCACCGCCGGCGGCGTCCAGCGGGCGCCGGATGCCCCGCCCGTATCGCCGATGGTGTTCGTCTCCAGCCCGCGCCTGAGCAGACAGGCCGGGCACAGCCCCTGGGGCGTGTCTGACGGCACCGCCTTGCCGCACTGCGGACATTTGCCTGGTTCAACCATCGCTCATCGCTCCGTTTGCCTGCTTTCGTTGCACGGCGTCTCGCCGGCGGCACAGGCTTTCGCCCGCCGGGACCGTGGGCATCCCAGCAAGGGGTCCCAGGGGCTGCCAATGTCCGCCCGTGTCCGGCCTCTCCTTCCACGGGCGCCGCAGCCACGCCACTACAAAGAGAAGCAAACGGGCGCAAAGGTTACAGACAATTCAGCAGGTACGCGATTTCCTCATCCACCTGGGCCGGCGTCTCGACGGTCTGGGCGATCTCGTGCCGCAGCAGGTCGCGGTATCGCCGGCGCATGCGATGCACGGCCACCTTCAATGCCCCCTCAGTCATCCCCAGCCGCCGGGCGAGTTGGGCGTATGACAGCTTCCCGCGATCCGGCGTCAGGCAGTCCTTGATCGTCTCGAACAGTGGGCCATTGCCGGCGTCGATAAAATCGCGTCGCAGGCGGGCAAGGACCTGGTCCAGCACGGCCAGGGCCCAGCGGCGGTCGAATAGCCGCTCGGGCGTCATCTCCTCGGCCGGCTCGACGGCGTAGCGGGCCTCGGCGTCCAGAGAGTCCAGTGCGAGCACTCGTACGCCTCCTCCACGCTTCAGCGCCCTGTCCCTGGCACGCTCATTGGCCATGAAGTTCTTCATTGCCGCCAGCAGGAACGAACGGAACCTGCCCTTGGAGCGGTCGACCTGCGCGAGGTCCTCCTTCTCCAGCAGGCGAGTGAGGAAGCCCTGCACCAGGTCCTCCGCGGCCGCGGCCTGGCAGCCTTGTCGCCGCACATAGGCGTACAGCGGGAACCAGTAGGCCTGGATCAGCTCCTCCAGCGCCCGCCGCGTGGCCGTGGCGTCGTGCTCGCCGCCCGCCGCCAGCACGATGCTCCACCGCGTGGCGGCGAACCGCGCGCCGCTTGTGCGACAAGAACTTGTCCGGCCGGGAGATGGCATATCAGAAATCAGCCTCCTGCGAAGATAAGCACTGCACTTGCCAATCGTCTGAAACGAGTTTCTTCCAGCCGCATAGCATCAGCGGTGACGGAAACACGAGTTCGCTGGCCAACTGGTCTCGCGTGAACCACCCGGCTTCGATGATGCCTTCCATCTGCGCGCCATGGGTTTGTCGCACGTCATCATGTGATGGCTCACACAGGATCCATATCTTGCACATTTTGAAACGCTTGCAGAGCAAGTCTTCGATGAACAGAATCCTCTTGGGAACAACCTTGATGCCCGTCTCCTCTTGGGTCTCTCGCACGACCGCCTGAAACGCATTCTCGCTGTCCTCGAGGGCTCCTCCGGGCCCAACAAGGTAAGTGCCATTATTAGCTCCTCTGTATCTTACGAGAAGGACGGAATCGTTCTTGAGGATAACCCCGCCAGCCGCTATGCGATGAGCGATGTTCATTGGCCACCTTTCTATACCAACGAAGGCGAAAAGCTTCAATGGCCGCCCGCAGGCGGCGAGGCTTCTTGAGTTGCCGGCTGAGTGCCTGCCCTGTCGGAGGTTGGCCCCGTGGCGGCATCCAGGCCGGCAACCGGCTCGAACCAGGCAGACTCTTTGCCGATATGCACCCGTGTGGGCGGCGAATCGCACTGGACCTCGATGACGATGCCACTGGGAACTGGTTTGTCCAGCAGCGCCGGCCACAAGGTCATTGGGGCTTTCCAGGCGCCAGCCCACAACCAGACCGGGCCCCCCGCATCGGCCTTGCGACATTCGCCCGCCGGGAGCGTGCTTGCCCCGATGGGGGCCGGGGCGGAGGCGGGCCGCGTGGAGGGCTGACTGGCGACCGCCGGCCCCGAGCTTGCCCGGTCGGCAGCGGGCGAACTTGCCGGCGCCGTGGCGGCGTCGGCGCGCGGTCCGGGGTCAAACCGGGCCTGGACCTTGATCGCGCGAACGTGGAAATTGCTCCCGCTCCACGGCGTGATCTCCAGACGAATGATGCCCACGTCTTTGGGTACCTCGAAAGTCGAGGTCCGCCATTCGCGGCCTTTGCGATCATCCTTGTACCACAGCACGCCGCCAAGGTCGGCGACCTTGCCGTCGATCATCGAGAAACACCTGATGTAGCCGCCCCCGCCGGGCGTCTCCATGTCGGCTGAGACGGTCAGTGTCCTGGCGGTCAGGCCGGGGCGGATCACCAGCCGCGGGCCAGGGAAGCTCAGCGGATAATGGTGCGGCCCGGCCTCGGGCGAGTCGAACTCCATCGCGGGCTTATTCGCGTCCAGAACGTGCAGCCAGAGCGTCGGCGGCAGGGGCTCGTTTGTCGGCAGGCGCTTGACGACCCGCCAGAACTCCTCAGCCCGGATCGCGGGCCCGTGAGAATTCCAGTCGCCCTTGCAGTCGAACAACGAGGCCAGCATCGCCCTTGTGCATGTCTCGGCCGCGGCACGCAACTCGCCGGCCTTCGCCTGGGCGTCGGCAAGGCCCGCAAGCATCTCCTGCCGGAAATGGGCCGCCCCGACATGGTCCATCGCGAGCAGATTCACGCGGTCGGCCGTCAGCTTGGGCCATATCTGCGGAATGAGCTTGTCAATCGGCTCGGTACACAAAGGAACATCCTTCCCCGCCGATGCGTAGGCCGCCGCCGCTCGGCTGGGTGAGTCCAGACGTTCCATGCACAGGACGCCGAGTTTCTTGAGGACGGCCAGCCGCTCCAGAACGAACTCCTTCTGCTTGCGCTGAATCCAATCGTTCCAGTCTTCCTGGCCCCGGCAGTTAGACCACTCGCCGTCCAGATTCGTCTGCACCTGGACGACGGGCCCCATTTCCCGAACGTTGGCGGGCGCCTGCGGCGCCGGACGGGTGAAGGCCCCGTGCGGCATGTGGGTGATACGCCACATGGACTTACCTGCCGCCTGGTACGCCGTGGCCAGGCCCGGCCAGTCCTCCCGCTGCTCGAACAGACGGATCGCCGCCCGGACATCTCGCAGTTGGGTCTCAGGCAGCCCCAGCAAGGCCAGGTAATGCTTCCTCGCGGCCGGGAAATCCTCATCCTTGACGGCCTGTTCTGCGGCCGCCCGCAGCGCATCACGGCTCGCCTCGATCCTGGCGAAAATTGCCTCGATCGCCTGGGCCGCCCGGTTGGCGATCTCAGGGTTCTTATCTTGCTGCGCCTTGCGAAGGTCGGGCACCGCCGCCAATCCCATCTCGGTCAGCTTCTTCTGTGCGGAATCTCGCTCCGCGTATTTCTCGCTGCCCAACCGTTTGATCAACCACCGAGCGACCAACTCAGTCCGAGCTTCGCCCGCCGCGTCCGGCACCGGCTGTGTCGTGGCTTGCCCTGAGCCTGCCGAAGGTGCGGGCGGGCTGGCTTGCCCTGAGCTTGCCCAAGGGGAGGGAGCCGGCGCGGTAGCGGAGCTATCAGCGGCCCATGCGGCCGTGAGCCCAAAGAGAAGCCCCAATCCGATCACCAAAGATCCGCGCATAGTTTGACTCCCGTGTTTGACCTATACGTTAGATGCCGAACGCCCGGGAAAGTTGCAGCATTTTTTGCTCCCGCTCGTCAAAAACAACCGAACGCAGACCCCCGAGCGTGGACGTCCCGAACTCGCCCTGGTTGTGGACAAATCTCGGCGGCAGCCGATAGCTCGCGGTCATGGCAACAACCGGGCCTCGCCCTATAATCACTTGCTCCCAGGCGCTCTATCAAAGCAGCAATCCGCTCCGAGTGGCTGACAGGCGCCGGCTGCGGGCCTGCCCCGTCGGGTCCGTTCCGCCGGGGGCTTGCCCTGAGCCGGCCGAAGGAGCGGGCAGAACAGGCGGTTGGGTAGCGGCCGGGGCGGGTGGCGAAGGCTGTCCAGCGCGAGGATCCGCTGAAGGAGCCGTTGAAGGCGTTTTTACTTCCAGTATCTTCTCCGCCACCATGACCCAGTCACTGTTCGATTCGCCGTCCAGGCGCACTATCCGGGCGGCTATCTCCTTGGCACGCATCATGTCGCTATCCGCAAGCTTCAACATTCTGATGGCCAGTGCCGGGACATCGTCGGGCTTTGCCGCCAGAACTACATCCGACGACGCGACCGCCTTCTTCAGATTCCGGCATTTCAGGGCGTAGTCTATGAATAACGCATGCATGGCGACGTAGGCTCCCGTTGCGCCGTTGCCCTTGCAGAAATCGGCGTGGTCAAGGATCACCCTGTCCCCGGCCTGCTCCATGCCCATCTGAAACAGAACCAGCGCCGCGTTGGCGTAGAACCCCGGGTCCGGCCTGCCTTCCTTCTTGCACCGCAACTCGTGTGTCCGCAGCAGATGCGGCAGGGCCGTGGAATAGTCCTTCCGGTCCATCGCGGCATTGAACGCCTTGGCGTGGCCGGCAATGCCCTCATCCTCACTGGCGAAGGACTGGTACGCGTCGAGCCTCTTGCCCATGTCCTCCCCGGTGACCGCCTGGACTGCGGCGGCCAGGTCCCCGGATTCATTCACGGCGCCCTTGCAGGCCTTGTCCAGAATCCTGCCGACGACGTCGATGCCGTACTTATCTGTCACCCGCAAGGCTTCACACGTGGCGAAGGCGTAACGGGCCTCCTTCAGCCGCCGTTCAGATTCGACGGGCGCCTCAATGCCCAATCCCAGGCCCATCCAGTGCCGCAGGTCGACTTGCTCCTTCATTTGCAGGAAAGGCGTCGTGTCGTAAGAGCCCGCAAAGGCGGCTGATTCCTCCGCGCTAACGTGCTTCTTGAGCACATGGGCCGCGACGGCGTTGGCGAACCCCTCGCTGAACCATCGCCAGTATGGATCTTGGGGCGCGTGCCTGAACCTGTAGCTCATCATTGAGATTTCGCTCAGTTCATGGAGGGCCAGGCCCGCGACCCAGTCGGTCCGGCGAACCCGGCCAAGAGCATCCAACACCTCGTGGAGATCTTTGGCCGCAGTCTGTTCCCCGACGGGTATGATCAACTCGCGGACATCAGCCATGCCGCCACGCGGCTCGATCTGGAGGTTGTAGGTGACCGAGTCCTCCTTCGCGTCATAACTGAACCAGGGCAAGGCCCCGCCTTTTCGCATGTGCTCCTTGATCGACTTGCGAGTCAACAGGCAGACCGTCCGGCCGCTTCCGGGTGCAAAGAGCACATCGCCGCCTATTTTCTTCAGGAAACCGCCGAAGATCCGCTGTTGCGACTCTTTCTGATCCTTTGTCGGCGACAGGCCGATGATCTGATTCACTTGATCGATCAACTCGTCCGCCTTTGCGCCGATTGCCCGCAGCTTCTTCGCCTGTTCGGCCTCGGCGTCCTGATGGGCGGAGATGGCGTCCTTGATGGCGGCCAGTTCGCCCCCCAGCGACTTTTCATAGCGAACCGTCAAGCCTCGCGCGTCGAACGCGGCGAGGTCGAAGGCCTTCAGCGGATCCGGCGCCCGCGACACGCCGGACTGCCCGAAACCCATCTGGGCCAATGACAAGACGCCACACACAAGCAACACTCCGAACGCATGTTTCAACATTCTCAACTCCTTTCCGCCTCTTTCGCCTTTTCGCCCGGTCCAGGCCTTTGCATGCCAAGGCTACCCGCCAGTGGGCTTTGTCGCCGGCCCAGTCGGCTGGACGGTGATCGCGGCGGCCTTGACCTCGAACGGCATGCCGTAGTCGATCGTGGCCGTGAATGGGCCCTTGATTCCTGTGAAAATAAGGGACAGGCAACTATTTTCAGTCACGGAAATAGGTGGCTGTCCCTTGTCCCAAGTTTTGTCTAGTTTTCTCCGAGTCTTTTCGGGAAGTGTGCGGGCCGAAAAACGCTGGACCACTATACAGGATGCGGTTCTCCTCTCGCAGGTACTCGATCGCCTGCTGCTGTTGGACAACTACCCACTTAGACTTCACTGTAACACCGCCACTCCATCCGGCCGCCGAGCTTCTTCAGGGCATAGCCGATTTCTCGCGTGTAATCGCCGTAGACGATTTGCGTATGAAATCCCTCCATTTCACGGAGCAGTCGCTTCCAGTCTCCGTCGATGGCGATTTCCATCTGGGATCGACACGCCGGGTACGAGGGCGCCCCGACTATCTTGCCGCGGAAACCCTGCCACGTCGTACAGCGGAGATTGGGAATGACCACCGTAACTTCCTGGCCCTTCGTGTAATGGGTCTTGCAGGCGGCGCCGTAGTCCGACTCGTAGTGCGTCATGATCGTGGCCGGCTCGTAGTCCCGGCCATTCATCCGGCGAGGCGCCGCGCAGTGGGCGACGAAGAAAAGCCCGTCGTAAGGATAGTGCGAATTGCACAAGAACGTCGGGCGGCTGGCGATCCAGCGCAGCAACACGCCGGGCATGGTGTGCGAAAGGTCGGTGTGGCAGTAGGCGGTGTAACCTTCGTCATTGGCCAGGCTCAACACGAAGCAGGGCGGCGTATCCAACATGGAAATCTGTTCACGGCCCATGCATTTCGAAAAACCGAAGTTGCTCGCGCCGATTTCCTCTAGCAACTGCCGGCAGACGTGCAAAGCCATGTAAGAATTGAACACGAACTTCCGGTCCGTCGCCAGCTTGACGTTCGGCGACTTCAGCAGTGCGGCGGTTTGTTCTTTGATCTGTTTGACGACCTGCTCGTCCGCCTGAGCGGCGGTGAGCCGCTTGGTGAACTCTGCGTTCGTAACGTCGGTGAATTCATAGCCCCAAGACTCTTTGGCTACGCGAGGGCCGTTCTCCTGCGCCTCACCACTATAGGCCGACAGCCCTCCGATGGTGAGCATCTTGGTGCCCTTGGCGTTCTTCAGACCGTAGACGGCCCGCAGACGCCAGAGCATCTCGTCGTAGCTGTCGACGACCACGTCGTCCACATCAAAGTCCTTGAACGCGAAAGCGTCGCGGCTCTGTCGCAAGAACCGCCAGTGGGCGATCTCGTATCCGAGGTAGAACGGACCGGACCGGTGCCGAAGAAACATCACCATCGGGGTTTCGTTCTTCCGAGGCCATTGCGTGCAGTGTCCCGCCGCGTAAAGCACAAAGAGATCCGTTTCCGCACCGGCCGCCTGCTGGAGCTTCGCTTGCGAGTCGAGCAGTTCGACGGGCTGCAATTCGATCGGAAACTCGGCCCTCTTTTTCAGTTCGCGAAGCTCCTTCTCGATACGGCCTGCCTCTTCCCTGGCCGCTTCGTGAGTATGGATGCCGCCGTAGCTGCGCCACGACGTCTTGTCTATCCTTGTTGGGACGTCATAAACCAGGATCGGCTTGACGCGAAGCGCCGCACCGCGAGGAAACGGCCGCCCCGGTGTTGGGTCGGACGACTCGGCATCAGGTTCCACGGCAAGCGCCATTGCGCCCAGCGCGACGCCTGCGGCCCCCATACCCTGGAGTAAGCGTCTCCGGGAGAAACCGCTCACGGCTACCGGATGTGAACTGTTGCAGCAACGGCCACAGGCTGTCTCGTCGCCGATCTTCAATTCAACACCAGTCTCGTTCTCGCGCATGCCAGTCCCTTTCATGTTATCTCGGATTATTCACCAAACACTGATAATTGATTTTCCCTGCCCTTCGGCCGGGCGGCAAGCGTATAAGCGGGGAGTTCCAGGGCGAATTTCGGGCGTCGGCGAAAACCACCCCCTTACCCCCTGTCAAGCGACAATTATTCTTCGCCATTAGCGACAATTATAATCCGCCATGGCCATGGTGGTTCTTTCTTCCGCGTGTGCCGCCCCTGTCGAGCGCAGCGAGACAGGGGCGGCGCACGCGGGCGAGCCGGAACATCCGGCCCCTTTTTGACCTCTACGCCTGGAGCGGGGGCAGAGGAGAGGGTCGGCGTTGTATACGCGGCGGATGAGCATGGCCCAGCGGCGGCGGGCGAGGCGGTCCGGGTCACCCTCACCTGGCCCTGAAGGGCCATCCTCTCCCTTCGAGGGAGAGGGGTCGGGCGGCCGCGGCGCGGGGTTTTTCACGGGCGGGCCTGCTTCGCCAAGGCTTCGCAGGCCAAGGACGCCCGTGGGACTCACGGGCAGGATGCCCGTGCTACGCGGGATGCCCATGCTACGGCTTTCGGGCGCGTTCCTTGACCGCATTCCGCGGGCCTTGTTGGAGTAGTGGCCGTAGTAGCGGATGAGGTGCTCGCCCTTGTTGGGGATGTGCTGGGT
>CAYOBS010000016.1:0-22388 GCA_964402305.1 uncultured Planctomycetaceae bacterium
TCGTGGCCCCAAAGCCCAGGGCGGACGACCCCGGTGGCCGGTTGGCTGCCGGGGCTCAGATAAGGCAGGCGCCAAGGCCGCGTTTCCCAGATGCGGCTTTTGCCTGCCGCATGAGATAAGACAACCTGGCCGATCTGCCTGAAGGTCGCGCTGCCCGGCGTAAAGCCGGGCCCGGCTGAAAGATCGGTGACCGCCGAGGCCTCTCGGCGGCATGGAACTGGCCCCCAAGTACAAACAGTACGGAACTTCTCGCGTTAACTATGGCGCCTGGCCTGGAAAAAATCCGGAACATCGGCATCATGGCACACATCGATGCCGGCAAGACCACCGTTTCCGAGCGGATACTCTACTTCGCCGGCCGAACGTACAAGATCGGCGAAGTCCACGACGGAACGGCGGTCATGGACTACCTTGCCGAGGAGCAGGAGCGCGGGATCACCATCACCGCCGCGGCCACCACGCTGCACTGGAAAGGCCACACCGTCAACCTGATCGACACGCCCGGTCACGTTGACTTCACCGTCGAGGTCGAGCGGAGCCTTCGCGTGCTTGACGGGGCGGTGGCGGTCTTCTGCGCCGTCGGCGGCGTCGAGGCGCAGAGCGAGACCGTCTGGCGCCAGGCCGACCATTACCGCGTGCCACGCCTGTGCCTCGTCAACAAGATGGACCGGATCGGGGCGGACTTCGAGATGGTCGTCAGCGAGATCCGCACCCGCCTGGCCGCCAACCCGATCGTGATGCAACTCCCGATGGGCAGTGGAGATGACTTCGCCGGCCAGATCGACCTCCTGGCCCGCAAGGCATATTTCTACGACCCAGCCGAGATCGCCACCACCCTGCGCGTCGAGTGCATCCCGGATCAGTACGCCGACCACGCGGAACTCGCCCGCCACGATATTATCGAGAAGGCCGCGGAGTACGACGATGACCTGATGGCCAAGTTCATCGAGGATAAGCCCGTCGAGGCCGAGGAGGTCCTGCGGGCGCTGCGGACCGGCACGATCCACAACAAGTGCCAGCCGGTCTTCTGCGGCTCGGCCCTGCGGCACATGGGCATCCGCCCGCTGCTCGACGCGGTGGTCCATCTGCTGCCCAGTCCGCTCGACGTGCCGCCGGTTCAAGGCCACCCCTCCCTGACAAGCCAGGAGGCAATCACCCGCGGCGCCGACCCGGATGAGCCGTTCTCGGCCCTGGTCTTCAAGATCACCTCGGACCAGCACGGCGACCTGAGTTTCATCCGCGTTTACAGCGGGACGCTGCTGCCGGGCACCCGCGTTCTCAACAGCACGCAGAACATCAAGGAGAACATCACCCGCCTGTGGGAGATGCACGCCAAGCAGCGCAACCGCCGGGACGATGCCAAGGCGGGCGACATCGTGGCGGTGGTGGGGCTCAAGGGCTCGCTGACCGGCGACACCCTGTGCGACACGCGGCGCCCGATCGTGCTGGAGCGGCTGGAGTTCCCCGAGCCGGTGATCACCATGTCCATCGAGCCGCGGACCAACGCCGAGAAGCAGCGGATGGTGGAAGCCCTCAACACGCTGCGGCGCGAGGACCCGACGTTCAAGTACAATTACAACCCCGAGACCGGCCAGACCACCATCAGCGGGATGGGCGAGCTCCACCTGGAGATCATTCACCATAAGCTGACGCGGGACATGGGTTTGGACGTCCGCGTGGGCAAGCCGTCGGTGGCGTACAAGGAGACCATTCTCGCCGCGGCCGAAGCGGATGGGCGGTTCATCCGCCAGACCGGCGGGCGAGGCCAGTTTGCCGTGGTCAAGCTCCGGCTGGAGTCGTACACGCCGGCAGCCGGGCAAGAGCCGATCCTCTTCGAGGACAAGACCAAGGGCGGGGTGATCCCGCGCGAGTTCGTCGCAGCCGTCGCCGAGGGTGTCGGCGACGCGGCGACTTCAGGCCCGCTGGCGGGCTACCCGATGCTGAACATCCGGGCGACGCTGCTGGACGGCGAGACTCATCCTGTTGACAGTTCGGCACTGGCGTTCCAGCAGGCGGCGGTAATGGCCTTTCGGGCGGCAAGCGAGCAGGCCCATCCGGTGTTCCTGGAGCCGATCATGCGGTTGCAGGTTACGGTTCCTGAGGAGTATCTCGGCGCGGTCACGGGCGACCTGAGCAGCCGGCGCGCGGAGATTCGGGAGATGGACCAGCGCGGGCCCTTCAGGGTCCTGATGGCGGATGTTCCGCTGGCGGAGATGTTCGGCTACTCGACGCAGTTGCGGTCGCTTACGCAGGGCCGGGGCACCAGCACGATGGAGCCGCGGACGTACTCGGCCGTGCCCGCCCAGGTTGCCGAGAGCATTTTAAGGTACTACTAGCGGTCGAAAATCGGCGTTTTTAGCACAAGTTGCGGAAAAAACTTAAGAAAATTCGGGGCAGGTAATTGACAGGTTGAAAGAAATCTGTAGACTAAAACGACTCGGCGCTATCGAGTGACGTTCCCGGTATTACCGGACTGGAGTTTTTCTCCATGACGCAGGACAAGATACGAATAAGAATGGAAGCCTACGATCACAGGGCCCTTGATTCCTCGGCGAAGGAAATAGTGGATCACGCCGAGCGGACGGGCGCCCGTGTTTGCGGGCCGATCCCATTGCCGACGCGGATCGAACGGTACACGGTGCTTCGAAGCCCGTTCGTGGACAAGAAGTCCCGCGAGCAGTTCGAGATGCGGACGCACAAGCGGATCATTGACATTTACGAGCCGACCGTTCGGACCATCGAGGCGCTGAACCGCCTGATTGTCCCGGCCGGCGTGTTCATCAAGATCAAGGCCTAGGGTGTGACCATGCAGCCTGTGATTCTGGGCAAGAAAATCGGCATGACGCAGGTCTACGACGACAGCGGGGTATTGCACCCCGTGACGGTCGTTCAGGCCGGCCCGTGCAGCGTCCTTCAGGTCAAGAACGCCGAGACGGACGGGTACGAGTCCGTCCAACTCGGCTTCGGGGACGTCAAGACTCACCGTGCGGCCAAGCCGCAGATCGGGCATGCCGCCAAGGCGAAGTCCGGCCCGAAGCAGTTCGTTCGGGAGGCTCGCCTGACAGCCCCGGCCGACGGGGTCGAGCCGGGCCAGAGCATCACGGTGGACGCATTCGACGGCGTCGTTTTCGTGGATGTCACCGGCACGACCAAGGGTCGCGGCTTCCAGGGCGGCATGAAGCGTCACGGTTTCAAGGGCCTGTGTGCCAGCCACGGCACGGAGCGCAAGCACCGCAGTCCAGGCTCGATCGCCTCTCACGGCACCAACCGCGGCACGGGTCCGAAGGTTCGCAAGGGCAAGAAGATGGCCGGGCACATGGGGGCGGTCAGTCGGACCACCCGAAACCACCGGCTCATCGGCGTCGACAAGGAAAACAACCTTCTGTTGATCAAGGGCGCGTTGCCCGGCGCCAACGGCGGGTTCCTGTTCATTCGCAAGAGCA
Source organism: uncultured Planctomycetaceae bacterium (assembly GCA_964402305.1). Lineage (GTDB taxonomy): Bacteria > Planctomycetota > Phycisphaerae > SM23-33 > SM23-33 > JAUWQU01. The sequence goes on from CAYOBS010000016.1 coordinate 3,444, forward strand.
AGACGGCCAAGGTCGGCGCATAGCTTTAGCTTACGGGATGGCAACAATGTTGGAAGTTCCGGTATACGACATCGAAGGCAAGCAGGTTGAGACGCTCCAGGTCGATGAGAACGACTTTGGCGGCTATGTCAACGAGGACCTGCTCAAGCAGGCCGTGGTGGCTTACCACGCCAACAAGCGGCAGGGTTCGGCGGCGAGCCTGACGCGAGGGCAGGTATCGGGCTCTACTGCCAAGGCCTACAAGCAGAAGGGCACCGGCCGGGCCAGGCGGGGCGACATGCGGACGCCGCTCATTCGCGGCGGCGGCAGGACCTTCGCCAAGTCGCAGCGCGACTACCGCAAGGGGTTGCCCCGCAAGATGCGCCGTCTGGCACTTCAGTCGGCGATCCTGGCCAAGATGCTCGGGCAGGACCTCCTGGTCCTCAAGGGCCTGGCCGTTACCGAGCCGAAGACCAAGACCCTCATCGGCATCCTCAAGAACCTCAAGATCAACCGCTCCTGCCTTCTGGCCCTGGCCGATCGCGACCACAACGTCTACCTCAGCTCGCGGAACATCGGGGACCTCACCGTTCGCACCGCCGGCGAGCTTAACGCGTTCGACGTGGCCACCCGCCAGAAGATGATCGTCACGAGCGAGGCCATGAGCGCCCTTTCGACTCGGGAGTCTCAGTGATGAAGAAGGACAACACTTACAGCGTGATCATCAAGCCGCTGGTGACCGAGAAGGGCACTCACCAGGCAACGGCGATGAACGCATACTCGTTCGAGGTGGCCACGTGGGCCAACAAGACTCAGATCAAGCAGGCCGTCGAGAACATTTACGACGTGAAGGTCCTGTCAGTGCGGACGTCGTTTCGTCACGGCAAGCCGCGGCGGACCCGCACTAACCGCATGAGCGCGACCAAGCACTGGAAGAAGGCTGTTGTGATCCTCCACGGGGATAACCACATCGACCTGTTCTAGCAAACCGCGGGACGAACACGATGGCAATCAAGATATACAAGCGAACATCGGCGGGCCGGCGGAACAGCTCGGTCAACACGCACGAGGAAGTGACCACCACCACGCCGGAGAAGTCGCTGCTCCGCCCGCAGAAGAAGCACGGCGGGCGCAACTTCAGCGGCAAGATCACCTGCCGGCACAAGGGCGGCGGCAACAAGCAGCACTACCGCCTGATCGACTTCAAGCGGACCAAGGACGCCCAGGCCGCCGAGGTTATGACGATCGAGTACGATCCCAACCGCACGTGCCACATCGCCCTGGTAAAGTACCCTGACGGCGAGAAGCGGTACATCCTCGCCCCGCAGGGCCTGAAGGTCGGCAACAAGGTCTATTCCGGCGACGAGGGCGTCGAGCCGCGGTTGGGCAACTGCATGCCCCTGGCGAAGATCCCGGCGGGCCTGGAAGTACACAACATCGAGATGACTCCCGGCCAGGGCGGCAAGATGGTTCGCACGGCCGGGGCCGCGGCGCGCCTGGCGGCAAAGGACGGCGGGATGGCCCACCTGGTGCTGCCGTCGGGCGAGACCCGCATGGTCAATGCCAAGTGCCGCGCGACGATCGGCCGCGTTGGCAACATGGAAAACCAGTCCGTGCGCGTGGGCAAGGCCGGGCGGAACCGTCACCGTGGCGTGCGGCCTTCGGTCCGCGGCTCGGCGATGAACCCCGTCGCCCACCCGATGGGCGGCGGCGAGGGCCGGCGCAGCGGCGGGCGTCACCCGGTCAGCCCGACGGGCAAGCTTTCCAAGGGCGGCAAGACGCGCAATCGCCGCAAGACTTCCAGCAGGCTTATCATGCGGCGCCGCAAGAATGGTCGCGGTCTGCAACTGGTTCTGTAAGGCAGGAGCGAGCAGGCAATGACTCGTAGCGCAAAAAAAGGTCCGTACGTGGACGTGAAGCTCTACAAGAAGGTCCAACTGGCCGAGCAGAGCGGCCAGAGGGATCCGATCAAGACCTGGGCCAGGGCTTGCACGATCGTGCCGGAGTTTATCGGCCGAAACTTCCTGGTCCACAACGGCAAGATGTTCCACAAGGTGTTCGTCACCGAGGACATGGTCGGGCACAAGCTGGGCGAGTTCAGCCCGACACGGATGTTCCGTGGCCACAGTGGCGGTCGAAGGGCCGCGGCCAAGTAAGGCCAGGCGCGGCTTTGCCAGGGACAATGGAGCAAGCAATGGCTTGGAGCGCAAAACACAGGTATGCCCGCATCAGCGCCCGCAAAGTGCGGCTGATTGCGGACCTGATTCGCGGACGTGGCGTTCAGGATGCCCTTAACCTCATGAAGTTCAGCCCTAACAGGGCGGCGGTCATGGTCTCGAAGGTGCTGACCAGCGCGATCGCCAACGCCAACGAGGCCGAGGCGAACGTCGAGAGCCTCATCGTCGACCGGGCGTTCGTGGACGAGGGCCCGACCATCAAGCGATTTCAGCCCAAGGACCGCGGCAAGGCGCTGCCGATCCTGAAGCGCACCAGCCACATCACCGTCGTGGTCGAGCAGGAAAAGTAAGCCGCCAGGCAAACACAGCGAGGCAGGTATGGGTCAGAAAGTATCGCCAATCGGATTCAGGACGGGAATAACGCTCGGCTGGAAAAGCCGCTGGTTCGCTCCAAAGAGCAACTTCGGCGAGTTCCTGGTCGAGGACGCCAGGATCCGAAAATTCGTGGACGCCAAGCTCAACCGCCAGCCGCCCTACGCGGCCGTCAGCGAGATCCAGATCGAGCGGACCCGCGAAGAGGTGAAGGTCTTCCTGAAGACCGCCCGTCCCGGCCTGGTCATCGGCCCCAAGGGCGCGGAAGTGGACAAGCTTCGCGGCGCGCTTGAGAGCCTGACCAACCGGCGCGTGAGCATCAACATCATTGAGATCAAGAACCCCGACCTCGAGGCCCAGTTGGTGGCTGAGGGAATCGCCGAGCAGCTCAAGCGGCGCACCAGTTTCCGCCGCGCGATGAAGATGCGTGCCGAGACGACGATGCAGGCGGGCGCCCGCGGCGTGAAGATCACGGTCTCGGGCCGGCTCGGCGGGGCGGAGATGAGCCGCACCGAGACGCAGCTTACAGGCTCGATCCCGCTTCACACGCTGGATGCCGACGTTGACTACGGCTTTACGCCGTGCGTTACGACCTACGGCACCATCGGCGTGAAGGTGTGGATTTATCGCGGTAAGTTCGGTGAGGCGCCAGTGGTCGTCAAGCCGGAGGATCGGGCGGGCTTTGCCCCGGGCGGTCCTCGTGGCCGGCGCGGACCGGGCCGAGGTTTCGGCGGCCCCGGCGGCCCCGGCGGCCCCGGCGGCCCCGGTGGTCGTGGCGGTCCCGGCGGCCCCGGCGGTCCCGGCGGTCGCGGTGGTCGTCGCGGCCCAGGCGGGCCAAGGGCCGAGCGGCCGCAGGACCAGGCAGGTGGCGCCCAGCCTGAGAGCGGCTCCGAGGCGTAAACAAAAGATTCAGGCAATAAGTGTCAGATGTCAGATAGATCACAGGTGCCGTTATGGCGTTGATGCCCAAAAGAATTAAGCATCGCAAGCAGATGCGAGGCAAGATCCGAGGCGAAGCGACTCGTGGAAACACGGTCGCCTTCGGGGACTTCGGACTTCAGACGAAGGATCCGGGCTGGATTACCGGCCGGCAGCTCGAGGCCGGACGTGTCGCGGCGACTCACTACCTCCACCGCGAGGGCCGCGTGTACATTCGGGTTTTCCCGGACAAGCCCGTCAGCGCCAAGCCGCTGGAGACCCGCATGGGCAAGGGCAAGGGCGAACCGGAGGCCTGGGTGGCGGTTGTCAAGCCAGGCACGGTTCTCTTCGAGATCGGCGGCGTGGACGAGTTGACGGCCAAGGGCGCGCTTCGCCGGATCGCCGCGAAGATGCCCGTGCGTTGCCGAATGGCCTATCGTCGGCACGGTTTGTAAGGAAACGCAGCGATGAAGGTGAAAGAGATTCGCCAGTTGAGCGACGAGGAGCTTGGGATGGAGCTGGGACGCGTCCGTCGGCGGCTGTTCGACGTTCGCACCCAGGCCGTCACCGAGAAGCTGGAAGACCCCAGCATGCTCACCAAGGCCAGGAAAGACATTGCGATGATCCTGACGGTCATGCGTGAACGGCAACTTTCGGCCCAGGCCAAGAGCTAACGGGACAAAGTGATGGCAGAACAACAGAAAGAAGCAGGCGCTCGCAGGCAGATCAAGACGGGCACCGTAACGTCGGCCAAGGGCGACAAGACAATTCGGGTGGTGATCAGCAGCATGGTCAAGCACCCGGTGTACGGCAAGTATATCCGGCAGCAGACGAAGCTTGCCGCCCACGACCCGCTGAACGACGCGAAGGTCGGGGACGTGGTTGACATCGGGCCATGCCGGCGAATGAGCAAGACCAAGAGTTGGCGGTTGCTTCGGATCGTCCGTCGCGGCGATTCGCCCATGGTCACAGACGTGAAAGAGGAATAGAACCGTGATCCAGCAGGAAACGCGAATGGCGGTGGCTGACAACACGGGCGCCCGGATTGTCTACTGCATCAGGGTTCTGGGCGGCTCGACGCGGCGCGGCGCTTTCACGCGGCGTACGGCCTCGCTGGGCGACATCATCGTCTGCTCGGTCAAGAAGGCCCAGTCCGGCGGCGAGGTCAAGCCGGGCGACATCGTTAAATGCGTCATCGTGCGGACGACCACCGCGGTCAGGCGGTCCGACGGAAGTTACGTGAAGTTCGACAACAACGCGGCCGTCATCATCGACGCCAACAACAACCCGCGTGGAACGCGGATTTTCGGGGCCGTCGCCCGCGAGTTGCGCGAGAAGAACTTCATGAAGATAGTTTCCCTTGCGGCCGAGGTGGTGTGATTATGGCAATGCACGTTAAGAAAGGCGACACGGTGGTCGTGATCGCCGGCGACGACAAGGGCAAGACCGGCGTGATCATCCGCGTCGACGCGGCCAAGGGCAAGGTTCTGGTCCAGGGCGTCAACCGGGTGTACCGTCACCTTCGTCCCAGCCGGCAGCACCCGCAGGGCGGCCGCATTCAGAAGGAGATGCCGATCGACATCTCGAACGTTCTGCCTTTGGACCCCAAGACGAACCAGGCGACGCGGGTGGGTTTCCGCGTGGGTTCGGACGGCGCCAAGCAGCGCTACGCCAAGAAGAGCGGCGAGACGCTCGGAACCGTAAGGAAAGCAACAAGGTAAGGTGCAGTCATGCAGGCACGCCTTCACGAAAAGTACACTAAAGATGTGACGCCCGGCCTGGTGTCGCGGTTTGGCTACACCAACCCGATGTCCGTGCCGAAGCTCAGCAAGATCGTGGTTTCGATGGGCATCGGCGACGCGAACACGAACCAGGCTCGCCTGGAGATGGCCGTCAAGCACTTGGCCCTGATTGTCGGCCAGCAGCCGGTGACGGTCAAGGCCAAGAAGTCCATCAGCAACTTCAAGCTTCGCGAGGGCTATCCTGTCGGCGTCAAGGTCACTCTGCGCGGCAAGCGGATGTGGGAGTTCCTGGACCGGCTGATCAGCCTGGCCGTGCCGCGGGTCAAGGACTTCCGCGGGCTCAGCGCATCGGGCTTCGACGGGCGCGGCAACTACAACATGGGCCTGGTCGAGCAGAGCGTCTTTCCGGAGATCGATCCGGCAACCCTGACCAGCACGCAGGGCATGAACATCGCCATGCAGACGACGGCCAGGACGGACGAAGAGGCGAGAGAACTGCTGGGCGGCCTGGGCATGCCGTTCCGCAAGAACTAACAGAAGGTGCTTGAGGCATGGCAACCAAGGCGCAAGTTGTAAAGTCGAACAAGAAGCCGAAGTTTTCCACGAGGATCGTCCGGCGCTGCCAGCTTTGCGGCCGGCCGCGAAGCGTGTACCAGAAGTTCCGCATTTGCCGCATCTGCCTGCGGACGCTGGCGAACGAAGGCAAGATCCCCGGGATGCGGAAGGCAAGCTGGTAACGTAAGGAAGCTAGACTATGAGTCTGTCCGACCCAATCGCCGACATGTTGACCCGAATCCGCAACGCGTATCGCGCGCGGCAGAAGGTGGTCAATATCCGGGCGTCGAAGATCTGCGAGGGCATCTGCCGGGTGCTCAAGGACGAAGGGTACATAACCGACTATGCCCGCGTCGAGGACGGCAAGCAGGGCATCCTGCGGGTGTACCTGAAGTACGGCCCTCGCGGCGAGCAGGTGATGGTCGAGATCAATCGCGTCAGCACGCCGGGCCGGCGGGTATATTGCGGCGTGGAAGGCCTGCCTCGCCCGCTTGGCGGGATGGGCATCTCGATTATCTCGACGTCAAGGGGCGTTATGAGCGATCGGCAGTGCCGCCAGGAGAACGTCGGCGGCGAAGTCCTCGGTACCGTCTGCTAAAGCGGAATTATCCATATGTCACGCATAGGAAAACAACCTGTTTCCATCCCCGACGGGGTAAAGGTCGCCATCAAGGACCGCTGTGTCTCCGTCGAGGGGCCCGTGGGAAAACTCAAGTGGACGCACCGCCCGGAAATCGACGTCCAGTTCGGCCAGGACGGCAAGAGCATCGTGGTCAGCCGGCACGGCGAGGACCGGCTCAGCCGGAGCCTTCACGGTCTGACGCGCAGCCTGATCGCCAACATGGTTCTGGGCTGCAAGACGGGTTATCTCAAGGCGATGGAGGTTTACGGCGTCGGCTACGGCGTTGGGTGCCAGGCCGGCAAGTTGACGTTGAACGTGGGCAAGAGCCATCCGGTGGTCTTTGAGGTCCCGGCGGGCCTGACGGTGGAAGTCCAGACGGCCCAGGCTCGCGGCGAGACCGAGCCGGCACGGTTCAGCATCAAGGGCGCCGACAAGCAGGCCGTGGGCGAGTTGGCGGCCCGTGTCCGCAAGGGCCGCCCGCCGGAGCCTTACAAGGGCAAGGGCGTCCGGTACGCGGGCGAGTACATCCGTCGCAAGACCGGCAAGGCCTTCGCCGGCGCCGGCGGCGGCGCTTGATCCAGAGCACGCATGGTGGCAGTTTAGCAGGATCCAAGATCATGAAGCCAAGTATCAAGAAACAGGTTCAGCGGCTGCGGCGCAAGAGCCACGTTCGCAAGACGGTTTCCGGGACGCCGGACAGGCCCCGGCTGACCGTCTTCCGCAGCCAGAAGAACATTTATGCCCAGATAGTGGACGACATGGCCGGGCGGACCCTGGTGGCCGCGTCCAGCCAGGAAAAGCCCCTGCGGGAGAAGCTGACCCGTGGCGGCAACAAGGCCGCCGCCGCGGCGGTCGGGACCTTCCTGGCGGAAAAGGCCGTCCAGGCCGGCATCAAGAAGGTCGTCTTCGACCGCAACGGCTACCCGTTCCACGGGCGAATCAAGGAACTGGCCGAAGCCGCCCGCAAAGGCGGGCTGGAGTTCTAAACAGGAGCACGCATCGTGGCGATGGAGAGACGTCCAAGCCGTAGAGGTCGCGAAGATTCTGCCGAAGAGGGCGGACTGGAAGACAACGTCGTCCAGATCTACCGCTGCTCGAAGGTCGTAAAGGGCGGCCGGCGGTTCAGTTTCGCGGCGCTCGTCGTCGTCGGAGACCGCAACGGAACCGTGGGCATCGGCTACGGAAAGGCCAAGGAAGTGCCCGTCGCGGTCGAGAAGGGCATTGCCGACGCCAAGAAGAACATGCGGACCATCCGCCTGAAGGGCAAGAGCATCCCGCACAAGGTCGTCGGCAAGCACGGCGCCAGTTCGGTGGTGCTGGTCCCGGCCTCGGACGGCACGGGCGTGATCGCCGGCAAGAAGCTCCGCCCGCTGCTGGAGCTGGCGGGCATACACGACGTCTTGACCAAGGCCTACGGATCGACCTCGGCCAAGAACCTGCTCAAGGCGGGGCTCAAGGCCCTGCGGCAGCTTCGAACCGCCCAGGACATCGCCGAACTGCGAGGAGTGATCTTCTCATGAAACTCGACGAGATTCTCAGCGCCGCCGGGAAGTACAAACTCCGCAGTCGCGTTGGGCGGGGCCAAGGCTCCGGCCATGGCAAGACGTCAGGCCGGGGCACCAAGGGCTATCACTCGCGACCGGGCAGCGTGCTCAAACTGGGCTTCGAGGGCGGTCAGAACCCGATGCTCAAGCGGATCCCCAAGCGGGGCTTCAACAACGAGAATTTCCGCGTCGAGTACGAGGTCGTCAATGTGGCGTGCCTCCAGGAGAAGTTCGACGATGGCGCCCGCGTGGACGCCGCCGCCCTTGCCAAGGCCCGGCTGATAACCGGCCCGGCCGCACTTGTGAAAATCCTTGGCACCGGCGAACTGACCAAAAAGCTTACCGTGGCCGCCAAGAAGTTCTCAAAGTCCGCCGCCGAGAAGATCGCACAGGCCGGCGGGTCGGCGGAGTTGGTCTAGCGAGCAGTCCGGCATGTGCCGATAAGGATTCGCGAACATGGATTCCCGCATTCTTAAAATCTTGTTCACCGCGGCGCTAGGCATCCTGGCCTTCGTATTGGTCATGCCTGTCGTACGTGATTTGCTGTGGCTGTGGGGTGCATTGGTTGCTTCTGAGCATTTGATTTTCGTGGGATTGGCACTGGCATTGATCGCCACGGTCATTTATGCACTTTGGGTCTCGCACGCAGCATTCCGTGTTTTCAGAATCCTGGTGACCGCGGTGATGTGTGTCGTGGCGGCGTGGATGATTATCCCCGCGGGGATAAAGGTCTTCAGCGCGATAATGGGTGCCTTCAGCGCGGGCGGCGCCGCTCATGACGCGGGGGCGCTGCTGCGGGCGGTGCTGTGGATCGTCGCCGGCCTGGTTGTCCTGGCCGGGTGCTGGTGGGCTGTGTGGAGCCGGTCCATCCTGCGCCGCGGCCTGGAGAACATCTGCTCGATCCCCGAACTGCTGCGCAAGCTGCTGTTCACCATGGCGCTGCTCTGCATCTACCGCATCGGCTTCCACGTTCCGCTGGCGGGCCTCGACCAGGATAAGGTCGCGGCCTTCATGGGCCAGCAGTCCGAGGGAGTCTTCGGCTCGGCCATCCGGTATTTCGGCCTGTTCACCGGCGGCTCGCTCCAGCAGTCGACCCTGTTCGGCCTGGGCATCATGCCCTACATCACCGCGTCGATCATCTTCCAGCTCCTTGCCACCGTCCTTCCATCCCTCCAAAAGCTCCAGAAGGAGGGCCCGGCAGGGTACAAGAAGATCCAGGAGTACACCCGCTACGCCACCGTGCCGCTGTGCGTATTCCAGGCGATCGTCTGGATGAAGATCATGATGGGCGGAGGCCGCAGCGAACTGCTGGTGTATCCGGAGTACGATAAATCGATCCTCATCTTTACGATGGGCATCGTCGGCCTGACCAGCGGGACGATCTTCCTTATGTGGCTCGGCGAGCAGATCGACGAGTACGGCATAGGCAACGGCATAAGCCTCATCATCATGTCGGGCATTGTCGCCAGGATGCCGTCGGCGATACTGGACCTGGCCCGCACCGCCAACCTGAGCCTCTCGGCCATCGGCTCGCAGAGCGAAACCGGGCCGGAGAAGATCCTGTTCCTGATTTTCGCGTTCGTGTTCGTCGTTGCCGGCGTGATCCTCATCACCCAGGGCCAGCGGCGTATTCCGACGCAGCACGCCAAGCACACCCGCGGGCGGCGCGTCTACGGCGGCAACCGCCAGTACCTGCCGCTGCGCGTCAACCATGGCGGCGTCATGCCGATCATCTTCGCCTCGTCGCTGATGATCTTCCCCAACGCGATCTTCAAGTGGCTTAACACGTGGCTGCCCAACAACGACATCACCCGCACCCTGTCCGACGCATTCAGCCACGACAGCTACGTATACTCCCTGCTATACATCGGGATGATCTTCTTCTTCGCGTACTTCTGGACGACGGTGCAGTTCAGGCCAAAGGAGATGGCCGAGCAGTTGCGCGACTCCGGCGCGTTCATTCCCGGCCTGCGGCCAGGCAAGCGGACGGCGGACTACCTCGAGCGTGTGATGGAGCGCATCACGTACTGCGGCGCGGGGTTCCTGTCCGTCATCGCGGTTTTCCCGACGTTCGTGGCGGCCAAGATGGGCATCGACCAGACCATCGCGCAGTTCCTCGGCGGCACGGGCCTGCTGATCTGCGTCTCGGTGGCCCTGGACCTGGTTCAGCGGATCGAGGCCAACCTGGTGATGCGCAACTACGGCGGCTTCCTTGGCGGTTCGGCCAGGATCAAGGGGGCCTACACATGAGCATGAGAATAGTCCTGATGGGCCCTCCAGGCGCGGGCAAGGGCACGCAGGCCAAGCGGCTTGTCGGGATGTTCGGCTTCGTGCATCTGTCCAGCGGCGATATCTTCCGGGCCGAGAAGGCCGGCGGGTCGGACCTTGGCCGCAAGCTGGCGGAGTACATGAACGCCGGCAAGCTGGTCCCGGACGGCGTTGTCGTGGAGATGATGGCCAAGGCCATCACCGCCGCCGACTCGCGGGGCGCCGGGCTGATGCTCGACGGCTTCCCGCGGACGGTTGGCCAGGCCGAGGCGCTGGACAGGCAGTTGTCAGCCGCCGGCAAGCCGCTGGACGGCGTGGTGGTGATAACCTGCGACGACGAGCCGATCGTGGCGCGGATCACCGGGCGGCGAAGCTGCCCCAAGTGCGGGCGGGTTTACCACGTGCAGTACCTGCGGCCCAGGCAAGACGGCGTGTGCGACGACTGTGCGGGCACGAAGCTCGTGCAGCGGTCGGATGACAAAGAAGAAGTTGTCCGCGACCGGCTTAAGGCTTACTATGACCAGACCCAGCCCGTGATCGGGTACTATCGTAAATCCGGCAAGGTCAAGGTCGTCGAGGTCGACGGCAACGGTTTGCCTGACAGCGTGACCGCCTCGCTGGCCGAGGCTGTTGGCGCTCTGGGCTAGGTGCTGGGATGGCGCGATTGTGGCTATCAGGCTTAAAACGCCGGAACAGATAGAGAAGATGCGGCTGTCCGGGCGGCTGGTGCATGACGTGCTCCGGCAGCTCGGGAAGATGGCGGTTCCAGGCGTTACGACGCTGGAGCTTGACAAGCAAGCCGAGCGGCTGACGCTTGCCGCCGGAGCGGAGTGCCTGTTCAAGGGCGTGCCCGGGCGGTACGGCGCCGGGCCGTTTCCAGGCGCTGCCTGCATCTCGATAAACGAGCAGGTGGTGCATGGGATACCGTCGGAGCGGAAGATTCGCGACGGCGACATCGTCAGCATCGACTTCGGCGTGCGGCTTGGCGGATGGTGCGGCGACGCGGCCGACACGTTCATTGTCGGCGAGGCGCCGGCGGATGTGCGGCGGCTGGTCGGCGTGACGCGGAACTCTCTGGCGATCGCGTTGGAGATGATCCGCCCGGGCGAGAAGTGGTCGAATATCGCCTTGGCGATGCAGGAATATATTGAAGGCGAAGGTTTCGCCGTGGTTCGCGAGTTTGTCGGCCACGGCATTGGCACGGAGATGCACGAGGACCCGAAGGTCCCGAACTTCGTCTCTCCGGAATTGCGAGCCAGGGACATCGTGTTGAAGGAAGGGATGGTCCTGGCGATCGAGCCGATGGTGAACATGGGCTCCTGTGCGGTTGAGTTGGCGGCTGACCGGTGGACGGTTGTGACCAAGGATCGCCGGCCATCGGCCCATTACGAACATAGCGTCGCGGTCCGCTCCGGCGGGGCCGATGTGCTTACCGACGGGCGGTAAGGTCCAGCGAGGTGTGACATGAAAGTTCGCTCATCAGTAAAGCGGATATGTGAGAATTGCAAGGTGATCAAGCGCCGCGGGGTCGTGCGCGTGATCTGCACGAACCCCAAGCACAAGCAGCGCCAGGGGTAACAAACCTGGCAGGAGAGAGCCTATGCCACGTGTGGCAGGTGTTGACATTCCGAACGACAAGCCGACGCTTTATGCGTTGCAGTACATCTATGGCATCGGCAAGAAGTTCGCCTCTGATGTATGCAAGAAGGCCCAGGTCGACCCGGCCCGCCGAGCCAAGGAACTGACGGAAGGCGAGCTTTCGAAGATCGCGGGCGTTCTGGACAACGATTACGTGATCGAGGGCCAGCTTCGCCGGCAGATATCACAGAACATTTCGCGTCTGCGCGACATAGGCTGCTATCGCGGGTTCCGCCATCGCCGCGGGCTGCCGGTTCGAGGCCAGCGCACGAAGACCAACGCCCGGACCCGCAAGGGTCCGCGCAAGACGGTTGCCGGCAAGAAGTCGGTCAAGGAGATGCGGTAAGCCATGGCCCAGATACGCAAAGTCAAGAAGGTCCGTCGCAACGTCGCCCGCGGCGTGGTGTACATCAAGGCGACTTTCAACAACACGCTGGTCGCCATCACCGACACCAGCGGCGACATGTTGGCGGCCGCATCGGGCGGGACGATCGGTTTCAAGGGCTCCCGCAAGAGCACGCCGTTCGCGGCGCAGCGGGCCGCCCGCACCGCGGCCGACAAGGCCAAGAAGATGGGCCTCCACGAGGTCGAGGTCCGGGTCAACGGTCCGGGCAGCGGCCGGGAAAGCGCTATAACCGCGCTCCAGGCGGCGGGGCTGAAGATCCTGTCGATCGAGGACGTGACCCCAATACCGCACAATGGCTGCAGGCCACGCAAGAGGCGCCGCGTGTAGGCGGCGCAACAAGGCTTAAGGAGCATAACTAACGATGGGACGCTATACGGGACCTGTTTGCAGGCGATGCCGCCGCGAGGGAATCAAGCTGATGCTCAAGGGCACGCGGTGCGAAACCGCCAAGTGCCCGATGGAGCGCCAGTGGCGATCCTCGCCGCCCGGCATGCATAGCTGGCACCGCAGCAGAGGCAGCGAGTACCGCCTGCGCCTCCGCGAGAAGCAGAAGGTCAAACGATATTACGGGGTCTTCGAGCGCCAGTTCATGCGCTACTTCCAGCGCGCCGAGCGCCAGAAGGGCAACACGGGCGCGGCCCTGCTGAGCCTGCTGGAGCGGCGGCTGGACAACGTCTTCTGCAAGCTGGGCTTCGCGCCGTCGCGAGCCAGCGCCCGCCAGACCATCAACCATGGACACGTGCATGTCAACGGCCGGGCTGTCAGCGTGGCCAGCTACCTGGTCAAAGTTGGCGACAAGATCACGATCAAGGACTGCGAGCGATCAAAGAAGTACGTGCGCGTCTGGCTGGAAGAACTGGGCGAGCCGCACTTGCAGAACTGGCTCAAGCTCGACCTTACCAAGCTTGAAGCGGAGGTCCTGGCCGTCCCGACTCGCGAGGACGTCCAGATCCCCGTCGAGGAACAGCTCATCGTGGAGCTTTGCGGCCAGTAGCCGCGATCGGATGGCCAAACGGCACCAACTGTAGAATGTCCCGAAGGATACGGAGATAGGCGAATGCGAATCAGGTGGCGCGGTCTGGAATTGCCCACGCGGGTTGTGAACGACCAAGAGGTGTCCACGCCGACGTACGGAAGGTTCTCCATAGAACCTTTCGAACGCGGCTTCGGCATCACCGTGGGAAACTCACTCAGGCGGATTCTGCTCAGCAGCCTACAGGGCGCGGCGATCACCAGCGTCAAGATCGCCGGGACGGAGCACGAGTTCACCAGCCTGCCCGGAGTGCTGGAGGATGTCACCGACATCATCCTTAACATCAAGAACCTCGTGGTCAAGAGCCACGGCGAGGAGCCCAGGGCTCTGCGCTTGCACAGCGAGGTCAAGGGCCCCGTCAAGGCTGGAATGATCGAGTGCGATCCGTCGATCGAGATAATCAACAGGGACCTCGTGCTGGCGACGCTGACCGACAACGTCCCGTTCAACATGGAACTGATCGTCGAGACCGGGCGCGGGTTCATGCCGGCTGATGAAATGATCGACCCCGACGCCGACCAGGAGGTCGGGCGGATTTACGTCGACGCGTCGTTCTCGCCGGTGACCCGGGTTCGCTACCGCACCGAGGACACCCGCGTCGGGCAGAGGACCAACTACGACCGGCTGGTGATGGAAATCTGGACCAACGGCACGATCACGCCGGAGATGGCGATGGTCGAGGCGGGCAAGATTCTCCGCAAGCACCTCAACCCGTTCGTCCAGTACTTCGAGCTTGGCGAGCAGATCGTCGAGTCCGGCACGCCCGAGGTGGCGCAGGATGTCGATACCGAACTGGACGGCAAGCTTCACATGCCGGTCCACGAACTGGAGCTGTCGGTCCGCGCCAACAACTGCCTCGAGGCAGTCAAGATCGAGTTGGTCGGGCAACTGGTCCAGTTGGCCGAGGTGGACCTGCTGAAGATCCGCAGTTTCGGCAAGACATCCCTCCGCGAGGTCAAGAGGAAGCTCCATGACATCGGGCTGTCGCTGGGGATGGCCGTGAACTTCGATATCCCCGTGCCGGAACTTCCGGCCGAAGAATAGCCCGCGGGCAACCGGAAAAACCGACAGATAAGACAGACAAGAAAGTCCCCAGATTATGCGTCATCGTGTTTCAGGCAGAAACCTCAGCCGCAGCAGCAGCCATCGCAGTTCGCTGCGTCGGAACATGGCCGCGTCGCTCTTCCAGTACGGCGCGATCCGCACCACCGGCCCCAAGGCCAAGGAGCTGCGCCGCTTCGTCGAGAAACTCATCACGCAGGCCAAGAAGAACACGCTTCACGCCCGGCGGATGGTGATCTCCGCGATGGGTCACGACCGGGCCATGTTCGACGTTGAAGAGGAGCGGATGGACAAGAGCGTCGTGCAGAAGCTCTTCGACGAGATCGCACCGAGCTATGCCGAGCGGCCAGGCGGGTACACCCGCATCGTCCGCCTGGCTGAACGGCGGATCGGCGACGCCGGCGAGCAGGTGATCCTCCAGTTGGTCGAGGAAGGCAAGTCCGCCCCGGCCGCCGCTGCCGCCGCGGGCACGTCACGCCGCCGACGCCGCGCCACCAAACGCCACACAGCCGCCACCGACGCCGCTGCCCAGGCCGCCCAGGCCACAACCGCAAAGGCCGATGAGGCGCAGGCAGAGGCAGCATCGGCTGACGAGCCAAAGGCCGATGAGGCCCAGGCTCAGCCGAAGAAGACGCCCGAAGAATTATTGTTAAATAACCGGAACCGCAAGGATGCGGCGTTGGGTCCAGTGGAGGGATAGCAGGCTGCGGTCTTGACTTTTGCCACCCAGTTGGGCATGCTTACCGGCCGCAGTCGGGATTGTCTTCGGCTTGTGGCGATTGCGAAAGGCGCTAGTGCTATGGCAGGCAAGATCCGAGCGAAAGAAGTCCAAATCGTCTTTGAGGCCCGTTACAGCAGGGGTTACCGCTATCTCGACCGTTGCGGCGAAGCCATGTTGATCCTTGAGGACTTGCTCACCACCGAAACGGGCCAGACTTGGATGCCCCATGAGATGAGGCCAACGGGCGCGAAGATGACATGCCCGGATTGGGACGTCACCATGACGTTCGACGCTTATCATTGCGGGGTCGATCAGAGCCCGTGTGAGCGGGAGTTTGACCTCCCGCGCGTTTGCGAGATCGTCCTTGCAACGATCATGGCACGATTTGACATCCGTAAAATAGATCGCCTAGGATACCGAAAGATATGGCTGTTCCCGACGGACTCGCTCGAGGAGGCAGGAGAGCTTTCTGCCTCGAAATCCCCGTTCGACACCTACCCGTGTGCCCCACCCGATTCGATGAAGCTAAAGTCAGTGGAGGCCGTGGCCGATTATGAGGACAAGGAAGCCAATACCGGTTTCAAAGTACAGTCGCGTCCATTCAGCCGTCCGGATGCGCCGGTGGAGGCGGACCCTCGATTGAGGCTTCACCCCCATCAACTGCCAGCGAAGCAGCGGGAAGCGCTATTTGAGCAGCTGCGGCGCCGACGAGTACGCTTCAGCAGTCCTGAGGCTGGATTAGTGTTCGATATTGACTATTATCAGATTCAGCCAGCCAAGCATGATGTGCAGAGTTTTTTGTTGGCAGGCAATCATGTTATGAATAAGCTTCTTCAGGCTATCGAGGATAAGAAATGACTGCCAACCCAGCTACCGGCGAACCTTATTACGGGACGATTGCGGACACAGGTCGGTACACACTTCCTTCTCTTAAGAGAGATACCGGGTCAGAGCAAGTAGTCGTGGACCCCCATGTACTGTGGAATTTGACTTCAACTGCAAATCCAGATATCTGTTGGGAAAGAAGAGACGAGGGTACTGCAACCGGTGGACAGCCCAGGGCTGTTACACCGGGCGAGTCGCAGGTGCGGCGAAGGCCAGACCTACGCGTAATCGAACGTGCAAAGGAGCTTCTTGATGGTCTTGAAGATACTCCCTTCGACCCGACGGATGCCGTCCTGACCCTCGAGTCCATCCGAACGATCGTGTTTGAGCTTTGGCCTAGTGTTCTGCGCTGCAGTGATAACCACCATGATCTCCTGGCGCTCATCAAGTCTGCAACTCGTGAATGGCCTGAGTTGAATGTCGAGCGTATAGGAGCTCTTCGGGAGGCGTTCTTGTACCTTGGTTCTTCCCGTGTGGTCGATGCCAGTCTCGAAGTCATAACCTCACGATTCATTGCTCTCGGCTGGCAGCCTTTAGCCCCCTTTACGGAACTCAGCGATGACGAAGACGATGGCCGGGAAGCTTCCGATAGTTGTCCCGACGCTCCTAAATAGTGGATCGCCAAACCAGTCAGTAAGGACAGTACTCCTCGATACGTCCGTCCAGATTGAACGGTTTAAGGCTGCGAGGAAGTCCAAACCGGTTGAGGCCGCTCTTCGCGATTTCAGATTCAAGGCAACGTCCAGTTACGCGCGATTTGAGTTCAACAGGGCTTGGCTGCGCAGGCTCGCCTGCGTTTACGAGATTTCCAAGAAGGCGAAATCTGTCCACGAGCTCTTTGGACTGATCGACGATAAGTACGGAAAACATCCCGCGCACGTGCGCTGGTTGACGACCTGTACCCAAGCGGCGGAAGCATGGCTTGACAAAGTACCTTGCCCTCCAGGCGTAGGACAGGATGTTATGCGGGCCCGGGCCCATCTCCGCAGGTGGATCTTTGGGGCGCATGAGATGTGGAGACAGTCGATCACTCATGAGTTCAATGGAACTGGCTGCATTCGCGCCAATGCGCAACCACGAAAAGCTCCGGACGGCACTCTCGATGTTCTCGGGCGAGTTTGCAGCAAGAAGCGACCGTCTTGCCATATAGTGGCTTTCTTTATGGCCAATAGGAGCGAATTCAGCACCATTGCCCAGGCTATCAAGAATGAGGGAGTTGAAGCGTCAGCTGAGCTAAAGGCGGCGCTCGACATCATAGCCGCGGCGGAGAAAGACCCGACTTATCTGTGTTCATCTAGCGTATGTCAGAAACTGGGAGACATTCTGATAGCTATCGATGGCCTCAGGATGGAAACGTACGCAGCGCACAATCCGAGAGAATGGCCTTTGATTGCGAAGGCCCTGGGGAAGCAACTCCTGGATCCGGTTTCCGCAACGCCAAGCTCCTGACAAGCTGCACAATCTGGTTTGCCCTCTCTTTGCGGCAAACCTCCAATGATCCACCAGTGGCAGCGGGCAGTGGTACCGCTCCCCCCAACAGCGCCGCCGTGGCGGTGGCAATGTCAGATGATTCCCACGGGCACGGCGTCCACGTCCTGGGCCAGCGGCATGATTTGCTTGCAGAGGCAGAGGACCGATCCCTCGCCGATGGGCTTTTGCAGGCGGCCCAGAGCCTTGAACGGCTCAGCCAACTCTCGCCTGGGACTGGCCGTCTTCTTCACCTCGGCCGGATAGAAAACCTGGTCCTGCTGGAACAGGAAGTCGACTTCTGTCCCATCCCGGTCACGGTAGTAATAGAGTTGAGGCGTCTTGCCGCGGTGCCACCAACTCTTGAGGAATTCGCATAGGACGTGCGTCTCAAGAATGGCGCCGGACATCGCCCCGGCGGCAAGGGTTTCCGGGCTGGACCATTCGGTCAGGTACGCACACAGGCCCGTGTCCAGGAAGTACAGCTTGGGCGCCTTGACCAGCCGCTTGGTCAGATTGCTGAAGTACGGCTGGAGGAGGTACACCTGGAAGCTTGCTTGCAGGATCGACAGCCAGTTCTTTGCCGTGTTGACCGCGACATCGGCGTCCCGCGCCAGGTCCGTCAGGTTGAGCATTTGGGCGGTACGGGCCGCGCAGGCCCGTAGGAATCGCACGAAGGCCATCTCGTTGCCGACCTGGGCGAGGTCCTTCAGATCCCGCTGGAGATAGGTCTGGAGGTAGGAACTGTAGAACAGGTCGCGGTCCTTGACGGGGCCGGCCGTAAGCGACGGGAACGAGCCTAGCCAGATGTCCTTGTAGATGCTCTTGAGGTCTGACTTGGCCGCGGCGGCCTCACGCGGCTTTATTGCAGACCGCGTCGGCAGGAATGGCGGCACGTCCAACTCCAGGCGATGTCTCTCCCGGCTGGAGAAGCCCAGCAGGCTGAGGATCGCCACCCGCCCGGCCAGCGTCTCCGAGATGCCCTTCATCATCTGGAACTGCTGAGACCCCGTAAGCCAGAACATGCCGGGCCGGCGGTCGGCATCAACGGCCATCTTGATCAGCGGCAGGAGTTGCGGGGCGTATTGGATTTCGTCGATCAGCACCGGCGGCTCGAACCGCTGGAGCAGCAGGGCGGGGTCCTCAACAGCCAGTGCCCGCAGTGATGGATCGTCCAGCGTGATGTACCTGCGGTTCTTGCCGCAGAGGTGTTGCAGCAGCGTTGTTTTACCGACCTGCCGAGGCCCGGTCAGCAGCAGCACTGGGAATTGCTCGCCGGCCTGGTTCCAGCAGTCCTTCATGGTGCGATCATAGTACATGCTTCTTCTCCGGCAATTATGCAGTGTGACTGCATAATAGCCGGAAAACCGATCGGCGTCAATGCAAGAATGAGGAGAAACCGATGCTTACTGCCGGCCAAGGCCGAGGCCGCCAAGGGCGAAGAGGGCGGCAAGGAAGAATAGACCGTACCCGGCGACAGGAGCCCCGTTCACGGGGCTTTGCCCCCGCGACAGCGGGGGTTTAGACCAGGCCTTTTAGGCCTGGGTAGGCGACAA
>CAYOBS010000017.1:0-21120 GCA_964402305.1 uncultured Planctomycetaceae bacterium
CCTCGGGGTCGGGAGCGGGCGCCGGCTTGCGCAGGCCGGCCGCCGCTCCTGCCGCCAACTTCAGAAAACCGCGCCTTGTGAACCTCATCTTCCAATCCTTCCGCCATCCGTGATCTCAAGAAGACTCTTTGTTCCTGCGGCCCCAAACGCCGCCCAAACGCCGTCATTATACATGAATTGCGGTTCTCATCCGGGAAATCCGGGTTAATATGGGTTGGCGAAGGGTCCTGAGCCCGTGTTCGCCAATCCAATTGGTCCGTCGATGGCAGAGGAGAAACAATGAGCAAGGTAAGTCGTCGCGATTTCCTGAAGTTTGCCGCCGCCGGCGCCGCCGCGGCCGCCGTCATGCCGCGAGCGCTCATGGGCGCAGCCGGCGATGGCGCCGGTCAAAAGGCATCCGGGCCCAACATCATTTACATCATGTCCGACGACCATGCCGCCCACGCCATCAGCGCCTACGGCAGCAAGATCAACAAGACCCCAAACATCGACCGCCTGGCCGCCGAGGGCATGAAGCTCAACAACTGCTTCTGCACCAACAGTATCTGCGGGCCAAGCAGGGCCGTGATGCTCACCGGAAAGTACAGTCACAAGAACGGCTTTTACGACAACAACAGCCGGTTCGACGGTTCCCAGCCGACGGTCGCCAAGATGCTCCAGGCGGCCGGGTATCAGACGTGCATGATCGGCAAGTGGCACCTGGTCAGCGACCCCACGGGCTTCGACTACTGGCACATCCTGCCGGGCCAGGGGGTATACCACAACCCGCCGATGATCGAGATGGGCAACAAGGTCCAGCACACCGGCTACGTCACGGACATCATCACCGACCTGTCCATCGACTGGATCAAGAAGCGCGACAAGACCCGCCCGTTCTTCCTGCTCTGCCACCACAAGGCCCCGCACCGCAACTGGCAGCCGGATGAGAAGCACGCAAAGATGTACGAGAACGATGACATCCCGCTGCCAGAGACGTTCTGGGACGACTACGCCAATCGCAGCGAGGCCGCCGCCGACGCCGAGATGCGAATGAGCGACCTGACGCCGTCGGACCTCAAGAAGCCCATCCCCACCGGGCTTGACAAGAAGCAGGAAACCGTCTGGCGATACCAGCAGTACATCAAGGACTACCTCCGCTGCATCGCCTCGGTGGATGATAACGTCGGGCGGCTGCTCAAGAGCCTCGACGACGAGAAGCTCGCCGACAACACCATCGTCATCTACACCTCGGACCAGGGCTTCTACCTGGGCGACCACAACTGGTTCGACAAGCGATTCATGTTCGAGCCGTCGCTGCGGATGCCCTTGCTCGTTCGCTATCCCGGCCGGATCAAGCCGGGCAGCGTAAGCGACGACATCTGCGTGAACATCGACTTCGCCCCGACGTTCCTGGACTATGCCAAACTCCCCGCCGACAAGGACATGGACGGCGTGTCCATGCGCCCGGTGCTGGAAGGCCGCACGCCGGCCGACTGGCGGACCTCGATGTATTACCACTACTACGAGTTCCCGGCTGTGCATGCGGTCAAGCGGCATTTCGGCGTGCGAAACAAGCGGTACAAGCTCATCCATTACTATCACGACATCGACGCGTGGGAGCTTTTCGACCTGGAGAAGGACCCCAACGAACTTAAGAGCATCTACGGCGACCCCGCTTACGCGACGGTCCAGGCCGAGATGCTGGCCGAGCTCAACCGCCTTCAGGCCCAATACGGCGACTCGCTGGAAAAGGCCCTCGAGCGGGTCAAGAGCCTGCCCGTCCGCAAAGGCGCAAAGGACGCAAAGGATGCAAAGGACGGCACGGGCGGCAAGGCCGGCAAAGGCGAAACAGGCTGAATGAACATTTTTTCCTGCACAACCTCTTGTCAGCCGGCCATCGCCTGGCTACGGTTTCATGCAATGATTCCCGTGCCGACGTGAACTCTCCGGCCTTTTGTGCCGAATTACCATTGACGGATCGGACACGCAGCGGG
Organism: uncultured Planctomycetaceae bacterium; assembly: GCA_964402305.1. Taxonomy (GTDB): domain Bacteria; phylum Planctomycetota; class Phycisphaerae; order SM23-33; family SM23-33; genus JAUWQU01. The sequence continues at coordinate 1,974 of CAYOBS010000017.1, forward strand.
CTTGACCATTCAGATTCATGCGGTATAATGAGTTATGAGGAAGAGACTTACCAAGATGGCGCCGACTTTGGGTTACATCTCACTCACTGTTACAATGTCGCGTGAGGGCGATGTTTGGGTCGGAGTCTGCAAGGAACTCGGCGTATCCACGTTCGACGAGAGCCTGGACACGCTCCTTGATGAACTCAAGGCATTGATAGCGCAGCACCTTAATTCCCTTGAAAGAAATGGCGCCAGGGATGATTTCTTTAAGAAGCACGGCATCCGTATCCAGACGACACCTATAGCCGAAGCGCGCCTGTGCAGTCTCCGCGTTGCATCCGGCACGGTCGTAACCAGACTGACTCAACGTGTGCCGGCATTAGCCGGGGCTCAGGAGGCATAATGGGCGGCGGCCTACCCGCGGTCGATGGATCCCGGCTGATAAGCCTGCTTGAGAAAGACGGCTGGCAGATTGACCGTCAAAGCACCCACGGGATCACACTCAAGAAGAGCGTCGGGGGCGAACTTCGAATTACGACGATTCCCACAAAGTCACGCTCGCTACCCCCTGGGACTCTCGCGGCCATTCTAGGACCAAGGCAAACAGGGCTTGGCAGGGCGGGCCTCCTTCGGCTACTTGCTTAACGCACACACTTCCGAAAGGAAATCGTACATGAAGCCTGTAACGGTGATGGTCCTCGGGGCGGGGTGCAGAGGGACGGGGTATGCGGAGTATGCCGGCGAGTTTCCCGACCGGGCCAGGATCGTGGCCGTGGCCGAGCCGAGAGAGCCGTACCGCCGGCGCATGGCCGAGACGTACGGCATAGACCAGGCCAACGTGATGACCGACTGGGCGCAGGCCATCGACCGCCCGCGCCTGGCCGACGCCGTGCTCATATGCATGCCCGACGCCATGCACGCGAGGCCCGCCATCGAGATGGCCGCCAAGGGCTATCACATCCTGCTGGAAAAGCCCATGGCCCCCACGGCCAACGAGTGCCGCGAGATCGTCGCCGCGGTCAAGAAGGCGGGCGTCATCTTCGCCGTCGGGCACGTCATGCGGTACACGCGGTACACCCGTGCCCTCAAGAAGCTCATCGACGCGGGCGCCGTCGGCGAGGTCGTCAGCGTCCATCACCTCGAGTCGGTCGGCTGGTGGCACCAGGCCCACTCCTACACGCGGGGCAATTGGCGAAACCAGGCCGAGTCGTCGTCCATGCTCCTTGCCAAGAGCTGCCACGACCTGGACTGGATTCGCCACATAATGAAGACCCCGTGCCGGCGGCTCTCGTCGTTCGGCTCGCTGTACCACTTCAAGAAGGCCCACCAGCCGGCGGGGGCCGCCAGCCGATGCCTGGACTGCCCCGTCGAGCCAACTTGCGCCTACTCGGCCCCGAAGATATACCTCGGCCGGCTCGCCAAGGGCCACACCGGCTGGCCGGTCGATGTGCTTACCCCCAACCCGACTGTCGAGACCATCACGCAGGCCCTCCGCGACGGGCCTTACGGGCGGTGCGTGTACGACTGCGACAACGACGTGGTTGACCACCAGGTCGTGAACATGGAGTTTCAGGGCGGCCTGACCGCGACGTTCACCATGACGGGCTTCAATCAGGGCGGCGGGCGCAAGACGCACATCTTCGGCACCAAGGGCGAGATCTACGGCGACGGGTCGCGGATCGAACTGTTCGACTTCCTTACCGCCGCCAGCACGGAGGTCGACCTCAAATCCTCCGATGCCTCGATCCTCGGCGGGCACGGCGGCGGCGACTTCGGCCTGATACACGGCTTCATCTCCGCCGTGGCCGGCGGCGACCGCTCGCACATCCTCTCGGGACCCGACGAAGCGCTCGAAAGCCACCTGATGGTCTTCGCGGCCGAAAGGGCAAGAAAAGAATGCCGGGTCGTCGAGGTCTCCGAGGCCTGAGCGCTCGCCTATAATCTCCAGATATGCGCCGGCGGCAGTTTTTTCTTGACGGCGAGGTATGGTTAGCCGAGTATAATAACCAAGAGGCCTTCAGGAGTGAGCGAACGCCGGCTCCATGCCGTGTGTTCCAGCGGCTTGACCGCAGGAACCTAGCTCACTAGAAGGCCTTTATTTTTTCCACACTGAGGGAGTTGTGGTCTCCATAGTATTCGCCATAGGCATGGTTTCTGGTATCGTCCATGTCGATGACCAGGCGGAACTTGGAGCGTAACGCATCAAAATACCGCTCTTCCTGGCGCTCAAACAGCCGTTGCAGGGCCCAAAGGCAATAGTCAATTACCTGCAACCCCGCGACATCCCGAGAGAACCATGAATGAACCCGCGTAGGCTTGTCACTGGGTCTGCCGAACTTTGCCTCGAAGTTCACTTTGGCCCGGGTTATAGCCTGACTCAGCGCTTCAAAGCGTTCGCTCTTGCCGCGCCGCGCAAATACGATGCTGTTGCTGTCTGCCTTATGAAGCAGATTTCGGAAAAGCCGCTTGACCATATCGTCATAGACGTAATTGTCCGTCAATCGCTGCCCCGAAGAATGCAGCATCCTCGCCAGAGCAACCAAAGAAGCCTTCCTTCGAACGACAGCCTGAACCTTCACCTGGAATGACAGGAGTAGTCGAAACACCTCTCTTCTGACTTCCGGGAGATCGTCCTTCGCGTGAAAGCCCAAGGCCGTCTTGCCGGCATCCTCTCGCATGGAAGGAACTCCTCGAAAGTACGGATCAGCCAGTAGATCCATCCTCAAGGAATTCAGACCCCGCGCTACACCTTCAGGGTCCGCAATTTGCGCTACGCCAACCATGAAGAAACTGCTGCAACCGGGCGAGCCGATGATGACCTTTCCACGTTTGTCGAAAAGAACCAGATCACCCGCCTCGTCCACAAAGTAATGATTGATGGCTTGCTTCTCTGTCATATCGCTTTCCATAGGATAAGCCACAAGGATTCCAAGAAGACCCCTCTAATGCAAGCGCCGATTCGGCAAGTGGGGAACTCCCGGCCCCGATCTTCGCCGCCAAACTCTCCTCCCGGAAAACGCCTCCGCTTGCCGATGATTAGATCAGTGCAACGGGCGGCGCGTGGTGTTGCGGCGCGTGGCCGCTCGCGGCTTGGCTTATGCGCCCGGCGCGACGGATGGCGACCGGGCGGATCGCGGCTTTGGGCTTTCTCATTCCGGGATACTAACGCGACAAGGAGGTCTGACATGCTCAACGGGGCATACCGTTGGCTGCGCGCGGCGGGGATGGTGGGGCCCATTGCACTGTGCGCCGTGGCGCGGCTATGCTGACGGTTCCCGGCTTGCCCGGACGGGCTTATCACAGGGACGCGGAAGAACCGATGCGCGGAGTGCATTTCATCCTGGCGGCCGTAGTGCTGGTCGTGGTGATGGTCGCGTGGCTGGAGCCCCGGCCGGACGTGGCGGACTTCGATTCGCGAACCGACGCGGCCTGGAAGGACACGTGGTCCAGGCGCGTTCACATAACGTACTGGGAGAAGTGGGGCAGTTTCGAGGCCGAGGCGGCCCAGAAGATGGTCGACGCCTTCAACGCCGCCCAGGACGAGGTGTTCTGCCACTACATCCGCACCAGCCAGGTTGACCGCAAGGCCATGCTGGCGATAGTCGGCGGCCAGCCGCCGGACGTGGTGGGGCTTTGGTCGGACAACGTCGCGCCGTTTGCCGAGGCCGCGGCGCTGATGCCGCTGGACGACCTCATGGCCGCCGGCGGGCTGGGCGACGACCACTACATCCCCAAGTATCTCGACATGTGCCGCTATGAAGGCCGGACGTTCGTCCTGCCGACCACGCCGGTTTCGACGGCGCTGTTCTACAACATCGATCATTTCCAGGCCAAGGCTGCCGAGTTACGCGCCGCCGGCCTGGACCCCAACCGCCCGCCGCAAACGATCGAAGAATTCGACCGCTACGCCGACGTGCTGACGGAAATGGCCCCGGACGGCACCCCGGCGGTGATGGGCTTCCTGCCGACCGAGCCGGGCTGGTACAACATGGCGTATCCGTACTGCTTCGGCGGCGGGCTTTTCGACGCTAACGGCTCGCCCACGCCCGACACGCCCGCCAACGTGCGGGCATTCGAGTGGCTAAAGGGCTACGCGACGCGCCACGGGCGCGACAACCTCACGCGGTTCCGCGAGGGCTTCGGCAACTTCGACTCGCCTCAGAACGCCTTCATCGACGGCAAGGTCTCGATGGTGCTGCATGGCGTGTTCTTCCCGGAGTTCATCGATCGCTATCGCCCGCACATGCGTTACGGCGTGGCGGCGTTTCCGTGCGCCGCCGGCGTGGCCGGGCCGCGAAGCTTCCTCACCGAGGACAACATCGGCATCCCTCGCGGCTGCAAGCATCCCGATGCGGCGTGGAAGTTCGTGCTGTGGACGCAGCGGCGCGGCCTGGAGATTCTCAACCGGCTCCAGGGCAAGCACCTGCCGCTGACCGCCGTGCCCGATGGCTTCCGCATGGGCCATCCCAACCGGTTCGTCCAGGTCTTCGAGGACCTGGCCAGGTCGCCGGAGGCGTTCATCATTCCCACCAGCATCGTATGGAGCGAATACCGCGACGAGTTCAACCGCGGCTTCGACCACATCTGGCAGTGGCAGCCGCCGGCTGACCAACTCGCGGGCCTGACAGGCGCCCCACGCGATGAAAAGGTCCGCCGGCTCACGCACGACGAGATCGTCCGCACCCTGGGCGCCATGCGGGCAACGATAGACCAGAAGCTCCGCCAGAAGCTCCATCGCCTCGATCAACGCAAAGCGAGGGCCGCGAGATGACGGCAAGCCGATGGCGCCGCTACGCTACTGGCTACGCCTTCATCCTGCCCTGGATGCTGGGGCTGACGTTCCTGGTGGCCGGGCCATTCCTGGCCGCGGGGTACTTCAGCCTGTGCGAGTACCCGCCGCTGAAGGACCCGATGTTCATCGGCGCCGCCAACTACGCCGAGCTGCTTTGCGACCCGGCCTTCGGGCGGGCGCTGGGGGTAACCATGCTTTACGCGGCCGCGGCCATCCCGCTGGGCGTGATCCTCGCAATGACTCTGGCCATGCTGCTCAACGCCCGCATCCGTGGCCAGGCGTTCTACCGCGTCATCTTCTACCTGCCGCACCTGGTGCCGACGGTGGTCGTGGCGATTCTGTGGATGTGGATATTCAACCCGAAGGCGGGTTTGCTGAACTTCGTGATAGCGAGGCTCTTCGCGGCGGGCGATTGGTGGACGGGGCAGTTCTTCGACGTCGCGGCCCTGCGGGCGGGCAAACTGGCCCTGGCCGGCGGCGCGGGCGCGGGCGCGGGCATTTGCTTGCTGGCGACCGTGCTGCTGCTGGGCGCGGCGACGTGGGGCCCGCTCGCCCGGCGGTTGTGGCCTCGCCAGATCAGCAGGCTGCGGCAGCTCGTGTGCCTGGCGGCGATCCTGGCGATCATCCTGGCGGCGCTGCCGCTTATCAGCGCCGCACTGCACGTGCTCTGTCCGGCGGACATGAAAAAGCTCCGCTCGCCGGGCTGGCTTACCGACGGCGACCCGATGCCCGCCGGCCTGCCCGGCGCGCCGTCCTGGGCGCTGTGGTCGCTGATAATCATGTCCTTGTGGGGCGTCGGGCAGATGGCCGTCATATACCTGGCAAAGCTCCAGGACGTGCCGGCTGAACTTTACGAGGCCGCCGAGATCGACGGCGCCAACTGGTGGCGAAAAACCGTCAGCGTCACCATCCCCATGATCTCGCCGGTGATCCTCTTCAACGTGGTGATGGCGATAATCGGCGCGTTCCAGGTATTCGCCGAGCCATATATAATGACCGGCGGCGGGCCGGAGGACAAGACGCGCTTCGTGGCGATGTTCGTCTACGACCAGGCGTTCCGCTATCACAGGCTGGGCTACTCCTCGGCCGTGGCGGCGGCGCTGTTTGTCATAATCGTTTTCCTCACGCTCGTGGCGTTCCGCGTTTCCAGGAAGCACGTTCACTACGCGGGAAGGTAGGAGAAGAAGGTAGTAGGTAATAGGAGAAGGCAGGAAGCAGTAGTTAGTAGATAGGAAGTAGGAAGGACACAACAGGAATCTAAGAGCCCAGGAGCAGCATATGTACTTAGCGAACAGAAGTTCCAATTGGTGGCAAGGTCATGTGCGGTGGCGTGCCCATTTGGAGTGCGTGTGGCGGAGTCCTGCAAAGCAGGACGTAGACACCGCTTTGGATCGCGCGCCCATTGGCACCTGAAATCCAAAGCGGCGTCTGGGCCGCCGCACTCCATATGCCGCCGCCTTTGCTGACATTCCTCGGATTTACATAGATTACGTTAAAGCGATGGAATGTGGTCTCTAAGCAACAACGGGATATCAAGTACGTTCGGGAATCGAGAATTAATGTCTGACAGCGGCAAAACTCCGTGGCATCTTCGAACGGTGGTGCATCTGGTGTTGCTGTGCGGCGGGGCGCTGTTCGTGCTGCCGCTGGTGTGGATGGTCGCCACGAGCCTCAAGCCGCTCGACCAGACCCTCCAGCGGCCCGAGAGCCTCCGCTCGGCCCTGCTGGCCACTGGCTACACCGCCGCCATCGACGGCACCCGGTATGACGTGACGCGCGAGCGCAAGATCGAGCTTGCCCCCGGCGAGGTGCTCTATATCATCCGGCCTAAGCCCACAGCCGACGGCGGGCCGGCACTGCTGGCCGGCGAACTGACGCTGCCCTTCGGCCCGGATGTCTGGAAGAAAAGCCCCGCGTTTACCGAGGCCGAGCTTGCGCAGATGAACGCCCCGGTTACTCCGGCGGTGAAAGTCTTGGCCGGCGAGGGCAACCCCTACGACCCCGCGACGGGCACGCTGCGCCTTCGCGGCGGGCGCCGGGTGCCGGCGGAGGTCATCCGCGAAATCCGCCGCCCCGCCGACGCGGCGGAGCTTTGGCTCGTCCGCCAGTGGATCCCAGCCGACACGGACACCAAGGGCGTGAGTTCGCCATTCGTCAAGGTCGACCGCGCGTGGGACATCCTCCGCGCCGACGAGTTGACTGCCGGGCCGAAGATCATCCCGGAGAACTACCCCGTCGCCCTCAAGCGAGTGTACTTCGCCCGCAGCCTGGCCAACACGCTGCTGGTCTGCCTGATGTGCGTCGGCGGGACGGTCATCTCGTCGGTTATCGTGGCGTACGGGTTTGCATTCCTGGAGTTCCCAGGCCGCAACACGCTGTTTGGCCTGACGCTCGCGACGATCATGGTCCCCTTCGTCGTGACGATGATCCCCGTGTACCTCATGTGGCGCAGCGTCGGCTGGGTCGGCACGTTCAAGCCGCTGTGGGTGGGCACCTGGCTGGGCAGCGCGTTCTTCATCTTCCTGCTGCGACAGTTCTTTCTGGGCCTGCCGAAGGACCTGCTCGACGCCGCCCGCATCGACGGTTGCCGCGAGCTGGAAATCCTCTGGCACGTCGTGGTGCCGCTGAGCAGGCCGGTAATCGCGATGGTCGCCCTGTTCACGTTCCTCGGGGCCTGGAAGGACTTCATGGGCCCGCTGATCTACCTCAGCGACCCGCGACAGTTCACGCTCTCGCTGAGCCTCCAGAGCTTCGCCAGCGAGCACGGCGGCACGCCCTGGCACCTGCTGATGGCGGCGTCGACGGTCTTCAGCCTGCCGCTGATCGTCCTGTTCTTCTTCGCGATGAAGACGTTCATCCGATCCGTGGCGATGACGGGGATTAAGGGATGATTGATTGCGGATTGTCCCGGCGCGCCGGGACGGATTGCGGATGGGGGATTGCGGATGGGGGATTGCGGATTGCGGATTGTCCCGGCGCGCCGGGACGGATTGCGGATTGGGGGATTGCGGATTGCGGATTGGGGGATTTCCAACCGTGATGAACTCCGAAGCCCAGGGACCTGTCCACTGAAGCTTCAGCGAAGGCGGATAGCAATCCCTGGGTGGGGCGACAGATGAGCTTGCTCTAATGACAAGATTCGGGTCAAGGCTCCGCCCCCTATTACCTACTACCTACTAACTACTACTTGCTTCCCCATTCAAACCGCGCCCCCACGAACGTGTGATCGCTCGGTTTCTCCGCCATGCGGGGCTCGACGTCCACGAAGGCTTCCCTCGACCCGGCCGCGGCGGGCGGCGTCGCCCAGACGTGGTCCAGGCGCCAGCCGCGGTTCCGCTGTGCGGCCATGGGCAAACGGTAGTCCCAGAACGTGTAGATGCCCTCGCCCGGCAGGTGCTTGCGGAAGATGTCCTCCATGCCCCAGGAGACCACCGACGCCAGCGCGTCTATCGCCTCCTGGCAGTAGCAAACGTGCGGCCAGATTGCCTTGGGGTCGTACACGTCCTTGGCCTCGGGCGCGACGTTCAGGTCGCCCACCCACACCAGCTTGTCGCGGGCGGGATCGAAGTGCGACTCCAGATACCGCCGCAGGCGGGCGAACCACTCCAGCTTGAACTTGAATTTGTCCGAGCCGATCTCGAATCCCTGCGGGATGTAGGTGTTCAGCACGGTAACGTCGCCCAGACGCCCGCGGGCCAGGCGCGGGCCGCTCTGGCCGTCATCGTCGCCCAGGCCGAACGACACATCCGCCAGCTCATCCCGGCTGACCAGCGCCACGCCATTATAAGCCTTCTGCCCGCGATAGACGACCCGCCAGCCCGCCTGGGTGAACGCCTCGGCCGGGAACTGCTCATCGACGCACTTGGTCTCCTGAAGCGCCAGCACGTCCGGCCGACGCGCCGCCAGCCAGTCCAGCACGATCCCCAGCCGGCTGCGAATTGAATTGCAGTTGAATGTGGCTATCAGCATTGTTCAGTCTTCCTGAATACAAAGATATAGGCAATGATGAACCTGCCTGTCGGCAGGCAGGTTCATCATTGCTCCGCAGTCGTATGTTCGCGGCGCCGCCAGCGCCTGATGCGCCATTCTACTCCCTTAATCGCATTGAAGGTCGTTGCTCTTAGCCCCGTTCACGGGGCTTTGCCCGCCGAAGGCGGGTATAGACCAGGCCTTTTAGGCCTGGGGGGAGGCAATACAATCTCTCTCTTCAGGTCGTTTCCTTAGCACGCTTCAGCGCGCTTACCCGGCCTTGAGCGCCTTTAGGCTAAAGCCCCGATCAAGCGCGCTAAAGCGTGCTGAACACTAATGACGCTCCTCCCACCCAGGCCTGAAAGGCCTGGGCTATACCCCGCTAGCGCGGGGCAAAGCCCCGTAAACGGGGCTGAGGAGAAGAGAAAGAATCTGTGTTCATCAGCGTTCATCATTGCTCAGTTCCTTGGTTCTGGGTACTCCGCCGGCGTCGCCACTGGAGTAGCCCGAGCCAGCCTATCGCCGCCGCGGCGGAGAGGATCGGCTCGACCGGCACGCGGAAGCGGGGATGGTTGGCCGGGCCAGGCAGCAGCCAGGCCGTCAGGACCAACAGCAGGCACAGCCAGCCGGCGGCGGTCATTCGCCGCCGCAGGCGCCACAGCCCGCACAGCACGACGCCGGCATAGCGGACAAGCAGTAACACGACCATTACGCCGGCCAGGGCCATCGCCGTCCTGTTGTCGCCGAAGTAGTGCTTAGCAGCCGCGACGAGCCCCTGGCGGTGCAGCACGTCCAGCGTACACTTGCCGCCGGAGGTATAGCCCAGCACCTCCAGCGCCTCCGTCGCGTCCGGCAGCCAGAACGCCAGGTCGCCGCAAAGGTGAATGTCCAGGAAGTCCCACGGGTGGGCGAGGATGATCGCCTGCGCCTTGTCCCAGCGGTAGCGGGCCAGGTTGCCGGGGATGCGGTAGGATGGGGCGCGATTGCGGCCTGGTTGGGTAGCAGCAACTCGGTCAAAGTTGTACAACTCTTCCGCTTGGTGGAACTGATCGCGTACTTCCTCGGCGGGCACGTGCTGCCTGCGCGCCTCGATCTCCGCGGCGGAGTACCAATACATGCTGTCGGTGGCGAAGCTCGAAAAGCCCCAGTAGTCGGCCACTATCGCGTTGCGGACAACCCACGGCGAGATACAGAAGATAACCGCGCCGGCAAATGCGGCCGTGCGGAGCAAGCGTATCGGGTGTACCTCTGGCCGCTTGCCTTGCGAAGCTTCCGCGAAGAAGGGTGCCTCCGGACGTAGCACGGCCGTCTCGGCCGTGAGTCCCATCCCGACGTACGTCGGGATCCCGCCCGTGGTCTTGTCTTCTCCCGGCAGGGCCGGGACGGCCCTGCGACTCACGGGCAAGATGCCCGTGCTACTCACGGGCGAGACGCCCGTGCTACGGCCTGCGCCACGGCGAGAGCAGAGGATTACCAGCGCCATGACGGCAGAGAACGCCAGGCCCACCGGCCTGACGTAGGACGCGGCGCCCATCACCAGCCCAGCCGACAGAAGCGACCACCATCCGCCCGTGCGGAAGTGTCGCAACAGGAGCAGCACCGCGGCCATGAGCATGAAAGCGAAAATGCCGTCGGTGAGGATGCGGCAGCTCGCCGCCGCCGCCAGCGGCGAGATTGCCTGGAGCAGCGCCGCCAGCAGCCCCGTGCCGTGGCTCGCCAACGACCGACCGAGGAAGAACGTCAGCAACACCAGATGCAGGTCCAGCAGGACCTGGAATGACAGGACCATCTTCAGGCACAATGGGGCGGGTATTGGTTGCGTTTCAAGATAGACTACGGACTCTGAGCGGATGTCTCCAACAAATGGCTTTGCCGCCCAATTCGCCGCTGCCAGTAGGGATGGGTATCCAGGCGTGCGGAAAACTTCCGGTCGTTCCCCAAACGCCAACGGGCCACCAGAGTCAAAAGGGGGCTTCGTGAAGCCGCCTCGCGAATACGGCTGGAAGTCTGACATAGACCAGGCCAGCCCCATGTAATCCCTGGAATCCGGCGTCTCGGCCCGTCGCACGTCGGCGAAGACGGAGAACAGCATCGCCGTCCGCACGGCCAGCGCGAGAATCAGGATGCCCCACAGGCGGATGTCCTTCATGGCGCTCATTGTAAGCCGACGGCGGCGGCTGTGCCAGATGGGCATTGAGGCGGAGGAGTATTGCATAGTGCGGCGGCAAAGCCGCGATGGAGCAACATCTTTGGAGTGCGGCGGCAGAGTCCCGTAGGGACGGCGACGCCGCTTTGGATCGAGCCGTGGCGAACTTCTGCGCACAGTCGTGAGCGAAAGCGGTGTCGGCGTCCTGCTTCGCTGAAGCTACGCAGGACTCTGCCACCGCAGTCCAAAGGGCAAGCCGCCACCGAGGCATTCTCCCGTTTGGCGGGATGTGGTGAAATGCGACAGCCTTCTATGAGTAAGGCCCTTGGCCGCAACAAATAAGGACATTCCTTCCCGCGCGCCGTTGGATAACCTAGAATATCGGCATGGCCGACGTGAACAACCCGACCGACGTTCCGGCACCCGCAAAGCGTACGCGCGCTGGTGAGTCTGCCGCCGCCGCTGCCGGCGTGCTGAGTGTTTGCGAGGTATTTCTATCGCTCCAGGGCGAGGCGTCGCGGATGGGGTTGCCGTGCGCGTTTGTCCGCCTGGCCGGGTGCAACCTGCGGTGCCAGTGGTGCGACACCCAGTACGCGCGCGAGGGCGGGCAGGACATGACCGTAAGCGATATTGTGGAGCGCGTGTCGAAGTTCAACTGCCGGCGGGTCGAGCTCACCGGCGGCGAGCCGCTATGCCAGCCGGCGGCGCTGGAACTGATGGCCGCGCTCTGCGACGCCGGATGGGAGGTGCTGCTGGAGACTAACGGCTCGCGGAACATCGGCCCGGTGGACTCGCGCGTCGCTCGCATCGTGGACTTCAAGTGCCCATCCAGCGGGATGTCGCAGGCGAACCTGTGGTCTAATGTCGAGCACCTGCGCGCCCGGGACGAGGTGAAGTTTGTCCTGGCGGACCGCGGCGACTACAACTTCGCGGCCGCTGCCGTGCGCGGCCGGGGTCTGCTGGACCGCTGCCCGGTGATCTTTTCGCCGGTCAGTGGCAGGCTCGCCCCGGCGGACCTGGCCGAGTGGATCCTGGCCGACGGCCTGGACGTCCGCCTGGGCCTGCAACTTCACAAGCTGCTCTGGCCCGACGAGCCTCGTGGACGGTGATGGGAGAGAACATGGAAGCTGAACTGATAAGGACATTTCGTTTCGAGGCCGCTCACTCGCTGCCGAACCTGCCCGCGGAGCACAAGTGCCGGCGTATTCACGGGCACAGCTATCGCGTGGACGTTCACGTCGCCGGGCCCATCGACCCCCAGAAGGGCTGGGTGATGGACTTCGGCGACATCAAGCGTGCCGCGGCGCCGCTGCTGGAGGAACTGGACCACCGCATGCTCGGCGACATCGCGGGCCTGGAGAACTCCACGAGTGAGATGATCGCCGCGTACTTCTGGAAGCGGCTCAAGTGCGTGCTGCCGATGCTCTCGGCCATCACGGTCTGGGAGTCCGATTCGAGCAGGTGCGTGTATCGAGGCCCTACCACACAGGCTTGAGCCGGAAGTGTTTCGGATGCCCCTTGGTGACCTGGACTTTGGCAACCACGCCGGAGTCGATGGCCTTCTTCAGAGCGGCGGCGACCCAGGCGTCGCGCTTGACCTGAAGGTCGCGGTCCTCGGAGGGTGTCATCTTGTACTCGAGCTTGTTCGGCAGGGAGATGGTGCCCTTGCTGCGGAAGATGGAGGCGCCCTGCTTGCGAAACAGGTTGCCGACAAGCTCGCGCAGGTTGCGGTCCTCGTCGAGCGTGTATCGCGGGTCCAGGTGCTCGTACATGTACAGGATGCACTTTCGCTCGGGGTCGGTTTCGGGCACCGTAGTCGGCAGGTGGAAGCTGGGCCACTTGGCCGGGTCGCTCAGAACATTGGCCAGCAGGCACGAGCCGACGCCCATGGACCCGCGCACGTGCTCATCGTTGACGTCGTTCCAGTGCAGGCCCGATATGCGTATCATGAGCGTCGCCTTGCGCCCCGGCGGGCTGCAATGGTACAGCGCCGTCATGTCCGCGTAGAACTCCTGGAGGGAATCGTACAGGATCCGGTACTTCTTGTACAACTCGATGAGCTGGTTAAGGTCGAAGCCCAGACTGACGAAGTTGTGCCCCAGTTCGTGCCAGATGATCGCCTCGGCCTCGTCGCCCTCTTTCATCTGGTGGGCCGCGGCGGCGTCGCCTTCCAGCGGCTTGGTGCTGTCGACAACATGCGCCTGCCAGGACAAGACAATCACAGGCCGGCCCGCCTCGTCAAAATCGAAGATCCCCGAATAGCCCAGGCCCGCCGACGGCTTGTAGTTGGCCGTGAACGTCTTGCCCCAGATCGTCGCCGGAAACGACACGCTGGTGCTGGACTTCGTGGACTTCCACCAGTCCGGACGGTACTCCTGGGCCGCCCTGCGCATGTAGGCGATGTCGGCCTTCTGCTGGGCGGTGAAACCGGTGGTGAACTTGAGCGAGGCCTTGTATGCCGCATCCCACGCCTTGACCTCGAAGTGCATGTAGGTGTCAACCATTTGCTCGTAGCAACTCTGTGCCTCGGCGGTGGCGGCCTGTTCGTTCTTGGCCTCGGCGGCCAGGCATGTTGACACGCAGGCAACAAGCACCCCAACGATAAGATATTCGCGTTTCATCTTTCCGTCCCTTCTGAAAAACCCTGTCTGAACCCAAGAAGGTGTGCGGACCCCGGCGCACCTCCCCCCGGCCGAAGTACGAATTGTCGGCCGGCGAAATTGGCGACAACCAACTCCCCGTTTATACATCTTCCGGGCCGGCGTGGCAACGACTAATCACCGGCGGCAGGAATATTCCTGACCTGCCCGACTTGCAGGAGCGACACGTTCCGCCGCGGCGGGTTTCTAAGATGGTCAAACTGGCCGGTTCAGCAGGCCCGGAGGGCCGACAGCCCCGGCGCGCCGGGGCTGTCGCCCCATTCGGGGCTTTCAAAATCGGTCAGTTTGAGTAAGATGGTCACACGAGCATGTTCGACAAGTTTCTGGAAAGTCGGAAGTTGAGGGCGGCGGCGGAGCAGCTCTTGCCGGGGACCACTCTGCGCATTTGCGGCGTGTGGGGCTCGTCGGGTCCAGCCATAGCCGCGGCCCTTGCCAGGCTGACCGGCAGGTGCCTGCTTCTGCTGGCGGGGCACATCGACGCCGCGGACGCCGCCGCGGACGACATCGAGGTTTTCACCGGGCGGGGCGTTCAGCTTTTCCCGGCCTGGGAAGTGGACGTCGGCAGCGACCACCTCAACGAGGAGGTCACCGGCGAGCGGCTGAGGGTGTGCAATCTCCTTGCCCAGCCGCCGGCGGAGCGCAGCGAGCCGGCCGACGTCATCGTCGCGCCGATCATGGCCCTGCTCCAGCCCGTGCCCGCGCCATCGGCCCTGGAGGCTGGGCGGCTCGAGCTTGCGGCCGGGGACGAGCGCGACATCGAATCGCTCCAGGCATGGCTCATCGACGCCGGCTTCGAGCACGTCGAGCAGGTGGACCAGGGCGGCGAGTTCGCCCGCCGCGGCGGGATCGTCGACATATTCCCGCTTGGCACGAGCCAGCCGGTGCGGATCGAGTTCTTCGGCGACGTTATCGAGTCCATCCGCCGCTTCGACCTGGACAGCCAGCGATCCACCGACCAGCTCGGGCGGTTCGTCGTCAGCGGCGTCTCGGCCGGGCTGGACGATGGCAATGGCGGCGGCAGCCCAGCCGGCGGCGCCACCAGCCTTTTGAGCTATCTGCCCGGCGACGCCATCGTCTGCATGATCGCCCCGGCCGAGACTATCGAACTGGCCAGGCAGCTCTGGCAGCGAAGCCGCGGAATTGCCGGCCGGGTGGCAAAGGCGATGCTCGACCCCGATGACGTGCTGACGCAACTGGCGCCCTTCGCGCTGGCGGAGCTCAGCGCTTTCGGGGGTGCTGCCGAGGGCGAGGGCGAGGGCGACGCCCCGGCCGCGAGGGCAACGGTGGCGTTGGGCATCCGCTCGCTGGAGAGGCTTGTCATCGGCACGTACGAGGCACTGACGGAGCTTACGGAACTGAGCGCCACGTCCGAGGTGTGGGTTTACTGCGAGAACCCGGCCGAGCAGGAGCGGTTCCGCGACCTCCTGGCCGAGAAGCATCCGGTGCTTGCCAGACGGGTGAAGTTGGGGCTGGGGCACGTGGCGGGCGGGTTTTCCTGGCCCCAGCGGAAGCTGGTGGTAGTCGGGCATCACGAGTTGTTCGGCCGGTACGCCACGCACCGCCGCATCCGCCGCGTCCGTGCCGGCAGGCCCATCGAGAGCCTGCTGGACCTCCGGCAGGGCGAGTACGTGGTTCACGTGGCGCACGGCATAGCGAAGTTCGACGGCCTGAAGCTCATAGACCGCGACGGGCGATCGGAGGAGTACCTGGCCCTGAAGTTTGCCGGCGGGACGATCCTGCACGTCCCAGCCAGCAGGATCGACCTGGTCCAGCGGTACATCGGCTCGCGGAAGTTCCGCCCGAGCCTCAGCAAGCTTGGCGGCACGACGTGGGGCAGGCAGAAGCAGCGCGTCAGCGAGGCCGTCAAGGACCTGGCCGCCGAGATGATCCGCGTTCAGGCGATGCGGAAATACCAGCCAGGCTTCAGCTACCCGCGCCTTACGCAGTGGCAGCGGCAGTTCTCCGACGAGTTCATCTACACCGAGACCCAGGACCAGATCTCGACGATGCGCCAACTCGACGAGGACCTTGCCGCCCCGTCGCCGATGGACCGCCTGCTGTGCGGCGACGTCGGCTACGGCAAGACCGAGCTTGCGATGCGGGCCGCCTTCAAGGTTGTCGAGGCCGGGCGGCAGGCGGCGGTGCTGGTGCCGACGACCGTCCTGGCCGGGCAGCACCTGCGGACGTTCCGCGAGCGGATGGCGGATTACCCCTTCGAGATCGACGTCATCAGCCGGTTCCGCACCGCCGGCGAGCAGGCGAAGATCATCGCCCGGCTGGCGCGCGGCGAGATCGACATCATCATCGGCACGCACCGCCTGCTGAGCAAGGACATCCGGTTCGCCGACCTCGGGCTGGTGGTCATCGACGAGGAGCAGCGTTTCGGCGTCGAGCACAAGGAGCACCTCAAGAGCCTGCGGGCGTCGGTTGACGTGCTGACCATGACGGCCACGCCGATCCCGCGGACGCTTCACATGGCCCTGCTGGGCCTGCGGGACATAAGCTCGCTGACGACCCCGCCGATGGACCGGCGAGCCATTCACACCGAGGTGGTCCACTACGACGAAAGGCTGATCCGCGAGGCCATCGGCCGCGAACTCAACCGCCAGGGCCAGGTGTTCTTCGTCCACAACCGCGTGCAGAACATCCAGTCGATGGCGGACCGCGTCCAAAGGCTTGTGCCAGAGGCCCGCGTCGAGATCGGCCACGGGCGGATGAAGGAGCACCAGCTCGAGAAGGTCATGCTCCGGTTCGTGCGCCAGGAGATTGATGTGCTTGTCTGCACGACGATCATCGAGTCCGGCCTGGACATCCCGACTGCCAATACCATCATCATCCACGAGGCGGACCGTTTCGGCCTGGCGGTGATGCATCAGTTGCGCGGGCGCGTCGGGCGGTACAAGCACCGCGCGTTCTGCTACCTGCTGCTGCCCCAGCGCCGACCGGTATCGGCCCTGGCGGGCAAGCGTCTCAAGGCCGTCGAGGAGTTCAGCGACCTCGGGGCCGGGTTCCAGATTTCCATGCGGGACCTGGAGATTCGCGGCGCGGGCAACATCCTGGGGCGCGAGCAGTCCGGGCACATCGCCACGGTTGGCTACGAGTTGTATTGCCAGTTGTTGGACACGGCCGTGCGGCAGCTTCGCGGCGAGAAGCCCCAGCAGCGCCCGGCAGTGCATATCGAACTCGGCATAGACGCGTACATTCCAAGGTCGTACATCATCTCCGAACGGCAGCGGATGGAGGTCTACCGCCGCATGGCAAACTGCCAGTCGCCGGAGGACCTTGTCCGCCTGCGCAGCGACTTGGCCGACGCATGCGGGCCTGTGCCCGGCGAGGTCGAAACCCTGCTGGACCTGGCCGAGGCACGCGTCCTGGCCGGGCAGTTGGGAATCGCGAGCATCATCCTCATCGAGCCGGACCTCGTATTTGCCGTCCGGGACTTCCACGCCGCCAAAGGAGTCTTCGAGGGTGCGGCCGGGACCGTCAGGCTGCCAGACGACCACACCGCTCATTGGCGCCTTCCGCCGGCCTGGCGGGAAATGCCCACCATCCTGCGGATTCTCCTGAAGCGGTTGAGAGATGGACGGGGAACGGGTTCAACGCACGTGTGATTAATGGAATATGGCAAACGAAAGCTGCCGGGGCTGGACTCTATGGAGTGCGGTGGCAAGCCCTGCGAAGCCTTGGCGAAGCAGGGCGCCGACACCGCTTTGGATCGAACGCCCACCTGCGCCTGCAATCCAAAGCGGTCCCGGCGCGCCGGGACACTCCAAAGCGCGGCCCCGGCCGCAACCAAACGGGTTCATCGCGCGTTGGTGGCCATTAAAACTACTCGCACGCGGAGCGGGGTAAAGTATAATGTCCACTGCGCGCCAAGCCGGGTTTGCCGTTTGCCGACGGTGCGGCCTTACTGGACAAACCATTATGAAATACGCCATTGCCCTGGCCTTGCTGGCCCTTGAGCTGGCTGGCTGTTCCAGCCGGCAGGTCGCCTGGCCCTGGAACAAGCCCCAAGGCGTGCCCATGACCAAACCGACGTCGCAGGATGCCAACGTCGTGTTCGCCGAGGCCCCCGCAAAAAGCCCGCTGATGAGTCCCGACGCCAGTCGGGGCGAATCGGCGGGAAACGCTAACCCCCAGGCCCCCGCAGCGCCGGCATCTGCCGCAGCGCCCGCCCAGGGCCTCGACAAGCCGACGGACCTGACCGAACTGCTCAACCCCCCAAAGGTCGAGCCGAAGCTGGTTGAGGTCGCCCCGATTATGGCGCCCAGCCCGGTGGGCAGGCCCGCCGCGCCCGCACGCCCCACCCCGCCGCCCGCCGTGGCCGCCACGCCTGCCAGCCCCACCGCACCGCCCGCGGTGGCCGCCACGCCTGCACGCCCCACCGCACCGCCCGCGGTGGCGGCCGCACCAGCGGCCACGGCAGCCGTCGCCGCCGCCAAGAACCCGCTGTCTGGCCTCATGTCGCCCAAGCAACCCGCCAAGGCCATCGGGCAGGATGAAGTGGTCGCCGCCAGCGTCGTGCAGGTCAACCGCCGGTTCATAACCATCGATGACATCCTCCGCCCGCTGGCAGCCAAGCTGTCCAAGCTGCCAAAGGGCATCGGCGAGCAGACGTTCCGCGACCAGGCCGCCAGGCTCATCGCCCAGGAAATAACCGGGCAGATCACCCGCGTCCTCGTCGTCGAGGAGGCCGAGAAAAGGCTCGTCGACGACCAGAAGAAGGCCATCGACCAGGAGATCAAGCAGGCACAGTCCGACATGCTCGCCGCCGCCGGGGGCAGCCTCACCCAGCTCCGCCAGCAGCTCCAGCGAGAGGGCCAGACCCTCGAACAGGCCATGGACGACTACCGCCGCGACGCCACCTTCAAGCTCTACCTCCGCCACCGCTTCATGCCCGCAATACCCGTGACGCGCAAGATGCTCTGGGACTACTACTGCCAGAACAGCCAGCAGTTCTCCACCGGGCACAAGGTGCGGATGCAGATCATCGCCGAGCCGTTCATCGAGTTCCTGGCCGACCCAGCCGCCCAGCCCTCGGCCGCCGAGCTCGCCGGCGCCAAGACCCAGGCCCGGCTGGCGATCGAGGCCGCAAAGGCCCGCCTCGACGCCGGCGACGACTTCGCCGCGGTGGCCAAAAAATACTCACGGGGCCCCAAGGCCCAGGACGGCGGGCTTTGGCCGATGATGGAGGCCGGGTCGTTCAAGGAGGCCGAGGTGGAGAAAGCCGCCTTCCAACTCCCCCCCGGCGGCGTATCCGCGCCGGTCGAAACCCCTCACGGCTGGTACATCGTCAAGGCCGTCCAGGTAATCCCCGGCCGGGTCGTGCCGTTCGAGGAAGCCCAGGACCAGATCGCCGAAATTCTCCGCACCCGCATGTACAACGAACTGACGGATAAATACTTCCAGGACCTCACTGAAAAGTCCCACATAGTCCGCTCGCCCAAGTTCAGCGAACTCGCTCTGGATAGGGCAGTGGACAGGTTCTGGAACAAATAGGGCACGCGGGCTTCGCCCGCAAATGAAGAATGAAGAATGCCAGAAATGCCATGAATGCCAGGGCGGAGGCAAGCGGTATCGGAAGAACAATGGTATCTT